>JBCBGR010000093.1:0-8782 GCA_038526555.1 Pseudomonadota bacterium | reverse complement strand
ATCGAGCGTTTTGCAGCAAGCACTTGTCAATGAGCGCACCGGGATTTTGACCGAACGCTCAGGCTGCGAACCACTTCTAGAGCTGGAGCCTGATCTTCAGGACGGCGCATTTTACCCACAACCATTCCGTTGGTGATGCGCACTGTATCGGCACGAAGGCCAGCATCCCGGAGTTCGGTCAAAATCCCGGTGCGCTCATTGACAAGTGCTTGCTGCAAAACGCTCGATAGATCGACTTCCAGCAACATGTGCGCCCCGCCCTGCAAGTCGAGACCCAGATTGATCGTGTTTTGCATCCAGGTCGGCATGGCTTGGCGCGTATCCGAATTCATCGCATTCGGCGCAGCCAGCATAAGCCCTACGGCGACAAGGCCGAGGATAAAGAAGGTCTTCCAGCGCGAGAAAAAGAGCATAGGGTTGAGGCCTTAGTCGTTCGCAGCAGATTTGCGGTTGCGAACGTCAGCGATCATGCTTCTAACAACTTTGACGTCATTATTCGCATTCAAAGTGATGGTCAGTTCCTCATCGGTGATTTTTTTCACTTTCCCAACAAGGCCGCCATTGGTGACCACTTCGTCACCCCGGGCAATCGCTTCCAGCATCGCCTTATGCTTCTTCATCCGCTGGCTTTGGGGACGGATCAGAAGAAAGTAGAAAATCAGACCAATCAGGGCCAACATCAGGAATTGTCCGCCAACAGCTGCGCCTGCGCTGCCGGCTGGTGCTGCCTGTTGGATCAGCGAAAAATACATAGGGGCCCCATCTTGCTAATTTTTATGCGCGACCACGCACATAACTGATTAGCGGCTATATAAGGGGGCGAACCTCAACCGCAAGCAATCCCGGCAGACGGAAGTCGGAAATGAATGGCTCGAGTTAGCGTTCGAGACAGTGATTGTCAGGCAAGCTTAGCATTTGACCGGGCTTGAGCTGATCAGGTGCTGTCAAATCATTGATGGAGATCAGCGCGCCTGTTGTTGTGCAGGTCCGCTTTGCGATTGCATAAAGCGTATCGCGAGGTGCGACAGCATAGTGTTCGGGTTTCTCTGATGCCGAAACAGACGTGATATCGTCTGAGGGTGTAACGGGCTCGACAATCCGCGTTGTCTTGCTCGCTGAGGCTTGTTTGACGGTTGGTATGATCAGAGACTGACCGAGTTGGATGGCTGATCCTTCAATCGCATTAGCCGATTTCAGCGCATCAATTCCAACGCCATATTTTCGAGAAATTCCATAGAGAGTGTCGCCTTTCACAACGCGGTGCTGCAGTGTCTCGGCAGGCGTAGGCACAGGTGAGCCATCAGGCTGGACATAGACTATCATTTCCTTGAGCCCTTCAGGGGCAGCTTTCCGCTCTGCTTCCATCGCCTTCCGATAAGCGCGAATACGCGCCGCTTGTTCTTCGACCTTTGCCTGATGATCAGACACAGCGGATAAGGCGCTTCTTGGTGTTGGCTCCGCAAGGGCTGCACTTGCGAGTGAAACACTCAGAACTGTTAGAAGAACTCTTCGCATATCAACACCATAATCCAATTCAGCAGCTAAACTGACGGATCAGGGTTAAGAAGCGTTAAATGTCGGCGCTTTCGTCTGCTTTGCGTTCCACAATCCGAACGGTGACGATGGAAAGCTCATAGAGTAGGTAAATCGCACCCCCCAGAATAAACTGCGTGATCGGATCAGGGGGCGTGGCGAAAGCGGCGAAGACAGCAATGCCCAGCACCGCATATTTACGCCAGCGACGCAGCTGGCTGGAGTCGATAATTCCAGCACGTCCAAGCAACGACAGAATGACGGGCAATTGAAATGAGAGACCAAAGGCCAAAAACAGTGTTGTCGACAAGCTGAGATAGTCCGCAATCCTGGGCAGAAGCTTGATCTCCTGCCCACCGCCAATCGTCTGTTGGCTCAGCGCAAATTCCATGACGAAAGGGAAAACGAAGAAGAAGACAAGGCTGGCACCAGCGATGAAAAGAACGGGGCTGAGGATAAGGTAAGGGAGAAAAGCGTTTTTCTCGTTTTTGTAAAGCCCCGGCGCAACAAATCGGTAAAGCTGGTAAGCCAGCACGGGGAAACCCAAAACAATCCCACCGAAAAGCGCGATCTTGAGCTTGACGAAGAAAGTCTCCAACGGCTGGGTGGCAATGATTTCCATGTCGATGGTCGGCTTGCCCGCCTCAAGCATCCGCGCGTTATAGCGGATCAGCGCTTGTGAGAATGGCCAGAGCAAGGCTTCAACAATATAGGAGAGAAAGGGGACGCAGGCGATCATGCCGGCGACAACCCCGATCACTGATTTGATAAGCCGAGCGCGAAGCTCATTCAGATGATCGAGCAAAGGCGCGCGTGACGCTTCGACCTCATCCGTTCCAATTTTGGGTTGCTCCGTCATGTCTTGTCAGACGACATATCCGTTGAATCACGCAGCTCCGTATTCAGATCACGAATGTCTTTATCCAGATCCTCATCCAGATAACCCAGACTCTTCATTTGCGCGATTTCAGCGCGGAGTGACTTGATCTCATCGTCCGCGTCCATCTCGTCAAACGCATCGCGGAACTCTTGGCCCATTGCTCGTAGTTTCGCCATAAACCGACCCATGGTCCGCATGACTTTGGGAAGGTCCTTGGGACCGACAACAATCACCGCCAGCAAGGCGATGACCACCATCTCTCCGAAGCCGAAGGACGGAAGCATAAAACCGGGTTAGTCTTTTTTGGGCGGTGTGACGTCTAGCGCATCATCCGCTGGATCGGAGGATTTCTCCGCAGCATCCGCCATTTCATCCTTAAGGCCCTTTTTGAAAGAGGTAATCCCCTTCCCCAAGTCGCCCATAATCGCGCTGATTTTACCGCGTCCGCCAAACACGAGGACAGCGATGATAAGAATGACAATGATGCCGATGGGATGCGCCGTAAACATAAACAGCATGTAGGCGTCAAACCCAATCCGGTCAACGCGCGATATACACGAAGACTAAGCGCTGATGGGCTCGGTTCCCGCGCTAATCGTCATCGTCAGCCAGGAAATCTTCGAAGAATGTGCCTTCTTCGGGTTCCATTTCTAGCGGATCTTCATCTGTCTGCAAACTATCCAGCATGGAAGGCTCAGGGATTTCAAAATCTTTGGGCAAGCGTGGATCCAGAAGGCCTGCTGACTTCAACTCCTCACGGCCGGGCAAGTCCTGAATTTGCTCTAGGTTGAAATGGGCCAAGAAACCTTCTGTAGTTCCATAGGTCACAGGACGACCAGGCGTTCGACGGCGTCCCCGCAAACGCACCCATCCCAACTCCATCAACACATCGAGCGTGCCTTTCGAAACAGCGACGCCACGCACATCCTCGATTTCGGCGCGTGTCACGGGTTGATGGTAAGCCACAATCGCCAGTGTCTCCAGAGCTGCCTTTGAGAGCTTCCGACGCGCCTCTCTAACGTCGACCAGATTGTCAGAGAGATCAGCCGCTGTTTGAAAACGCCACCGCCCCGCAACCGTCACCAGATTGATCCCGCGATCTGCATAGTCTGCTTGCAGCCGCAACAAGAGCGCCTCAACATCCGCGCCTGCCGGCATACGATCTCTCAAAGTCATCACGTCGATGGGTTCAGACGCGGCGAAAAGAAGCGCTTCCAATAAGCGAATGGCATGGTGATCAAGCGATGGGCTCTGCGCAAGCCGATCGGACAAACGCGCAATATCCTCTTCGATCCCGGCGGACGCCTGATCCAGTCGTGTTGAGGTCGGACGGCTCATCAAGAATTCCGTTTCGTGGTTCGCAAATAGATCGGATCAAACGCTGCGATCTGGCGGAGCTCGATATCGCCTTCCTTCGCTAATTCAAGCCCTGCCAACAAAGATGACGCCTTCACGGAACTTTGCGGGACATCATCTGACAGGTCTGATCGATCAATCAGACTGTCCATGGCTGTCCAATCCGTCAGATCCAGACCAGAGCTCGACATGGCGCGCTGCAAACGGTGGCGCGCATCCTCCATAGACAGCACTTTGGGCCGTGGCAGACTGTGCTGGCTCAGGGTCGATCGAACGCGTGATGACCCATAAGCTTTGAGGAGGTCAAACAGTTCGGCTTCAAACAAAGGCGTTGTGCGGGAGCGTAACCCTTCCGGAGCCCCGCGCGTCAAAACCTCCTGTCCTGCTTTGGGCAATCGCATCAAGCCGCTGACAGCCCGGCGCATCGCGTCGAGACGTTCTAAACGGAAAGCGAGGATCGCCGCCATTTCCTGGGCTTCCGGCGTTTCCATTTCCGGTTTATCAGACGGCAGGATTAGCTTGGACTTCAGGAAAGCCAACCAAGCCGCCATCACCAGATAATCCGCAGCGAGTTCAATGCGCAGGTCCTGCGCGGTCTTGATGAAGGTCAGATATTGCTCGGCAAGATCCAGAATAGACACCTGCGCCAGATCGACCTTTTGCTTGCGCGCGAGCTCCAAGAGGAGGTGCAAGGGTCCTTCATAACCATCAATATCAAGCAGCAACGCGTCTTCACTGTCTTCAGCCGCATTAGAGGCTTCAAACAGGAGGTCTTCTTGAAACTCTTCAGCCATGATCAAGAGACGGCCTCAATCAAACGATTAAACTCTGCTTCAGCGACATCACGGTCGAAGTCAGACACATAATTGATTGTATTTTCAGCAATTTTAGCGCGTTCAAGGGCCTTGCCCGAGAGAGCCTTTGCTCCCTTTGCAACTGAAACCATATCCTTAAGTTGCCCGGAACATTGCAGAGCAATGTCGCAGCCCGCTTCAAGTGCAGCCTTTGTTTTCGCTTCCAGACTGTTTCCCGTCAGCGCTTTCATATCCAGATCATCAGACATGAGGAGTCCATCAAAGCCAATGGTCTCGCGAATGAGCGATTGGAGTGCGGTCGGCGATGTCGTCACAGGGGCCTCATCTGCCGCTGTATAGACTGCATGCGCCGTCATCGCCATAGGCGCCAGATTCAGTCGTTTGAAAGGCGTAAAATCAGTTCGTTCCAACACGTCGAGCGCCATATCGATTCTGGGCAAAGCCAGATGGCTATCGACGGTCGCCCGCCCATGACCCGGTATATGTTTGATGACCGGGGCAACACCGCCGCTCATCAAACCCGACATGGCGGCATGGGCAAGATCAATAATTTGATCCGTATCCTGCCCAATCGCGCGGTCAGAGATAATCGGGTCCGCATTCGGCTGAGGTAGATCGAGAACAGGGGCGCAATCCGCTGTGATCCCAACAGCGCGCAGATCATCCGCGATTAAACGATGGCCAAGATAGATCGCACGGCGACCAGCGGCAGGGTCTGTTTCATAGAGCCGCGCATAGACGGATCCCGACGGATATGGTCGCCAGTGCGGGGCTTTCAAACGCTGAACGCGCCCCCCCTCTTGATCCACAAAGATCAGTGCGTCTCGACCAACACTTGCACGGAGGTCGTCGCACAGGCTCGCGACTTGATCCGGCGTATCCACATTCCGCGAAAATAGGATGAAAGCCCATGGATTGGCGTCCGCAAAAAAGGCTTTTTCATCAGATGTCAGTCGATGACCCGACAGCCCTAGAATGGTCGCAAGCGGGGCCACCTAGCGGCGTGCAACAAAGCAGGACTGACCCGCCGCTTTGAGTTGGTCGCAAAGCGCGCTCGCATCATCACGCGTACTAAACCCCGCCACCCTGGCGCGGTAATAAATCCCTCGATCGCCCAGATCGACACGGACCACATCACGATTATACCGCGACAGAAGCGGAGTCACAGCTGTCTCGATCCGTGTGTAAGCGGCGTCAGCTTCGGCCTGGCTCCGTAGAGATGCCACCTGTACGACCCAGTCGGATAGAGTCGCGTCATTGTTTCGGATGGGGGCTGGTGCCGGTGCTTGCGTTACAGGTGTCTCGACAACAGGCTCAGGGTCATTACGCGTTACATTGGCTGGCGTTGTCTCTACGTCAGGTGTGTCACCCGTAGACTCTGGATCGTTTGCATTACTATCCGGAACGCTGTCAGCCTCAGGGCGATTCATAGGCCTCTCAGGCATAGGGAGCGTAACCACATCCGTTGACGGCTCTTCGCCAGACATAACGTCAAAGACTTCTTTATCCTGATCCGGCGTTTGGAAGCCTTCCGTGTTTTCAGGTACGATCTTGAACGGTGTATTCTCAGCTGTAATCAACGGCGGATCACCCCGGTCACGCACACCGGGCTGATAAACTTTGATCGCGATAAAAATCAGTGTGACGAGCACGCAAAACCCGATGACGAGCTTCAAAAGTCCGGCGCGATCAGATGACCGCTCCACATCAAAAGAGGCCACAGGTTCAACGGGCTCCATGGACGGATTGAATTCAGGTCCAGTCGAACTCATGAGTCTTTCCCTCCATGTTTAAATCCAAGGCGCTGCAACGGTTCACAGACACAGATATGTGAATGTCGCGTCGAGGTTAAAGACTTATTGCAGAAACGTGCCCTTATCCACCGAGATAGGCCGAGGCTGTGAATAGTTTGCGATGCTCAGCAATCGCAAAATTATCCGTCATAGACGCAATGTAGTCTGAGACGACCCTAGCTGTTTCCGGGGCATGGGGTCCGGCGCAACTCTTTTGGAGTTCTGTCGGCAGGATCGTCGGGTTCGAAATGAACAGCTCAAACAGTTCGCTCACAACCCGCGAGGCCTGCCCCATCATCCGATTGACCAGATAATGCCGATACATGCGCGTCATGAGGAAGTCCCGTAAGGGTCGTTCTTTTTCGCGGAACTCCGCGCTGAAATCACAAATTGGCTCAGAGAGGTGGCGGATATCGTCCGGACTTTCGGGTTTATGACGCTCCAAACGCGACCGTGTCTCCGTCAGGACGTCAGCGACCATATGACCGATCATATCCCGCACTGCTTCATGGATGATCCGGTCGCGCGCCGTGTCTGGATAGCGTTTATAGATATCCGCGAACGCCTCGCCCACAAAGGGGACGTCCATGATATCTTCGACCGAGAATAAGCCCGCGCGAAGGCCGTCATCAATATCATGGTTGATATAGGCAATATCGTCAGAAATCGCGGCCACCTGCGCCTCTGGACCCGCATAAGTATGCAGGTCTAGCGACTGATAGTCCGGGATCGCTCGCAAAGCCCAAGGCAGTGAACGATAATCCTCGTCCCGCGTGACGAGCGGGCCATTGTGCTTCGCAATGCCTTCCATCGTCTCCCAGGTCAGATTCAGTCCGTCAAAAGCGGCGTATCGGCTCTCCAGATGCGTGACGATGCGTAAGGTCTGCGCATTATGATCAAACCCACCATATGGCGCCATGGCGGCAGACAAGGCATCCTCGCCCGAATGCCCAAAGGGCGGATGGCCAAGGTCATGAGCCAGTGCCAAACATTCGGCCAAATCCTCATCGAGCCCAAGAACACGCGCAATGGACCGAGCAATCTGGCTGACTTCGATCGAATGGGTCAGGCGCGTGCGATAATAGTCCCCTTCATGGGCGACGAAGACCTGCGTCTTGCCTTTCAGCCGACGGAAGGCGCTGGAATGGATAATCCGGTCCTTATCCCGTTGAAATGGGCTCCGCTCTGATTGGCTGGGCTGAGCGATCACCCGGCCGCGGGCTTTATCCGGATCAGACGCATAGGGCGCGCGTGTCTGACGCGATGATTTGAAGACTGTCACAAGTAAACTTTCTGCCAACCGTGCGTTAGCGCCTTTTTTGCGAGGCGTTCGCACGCTATATAGAGTTTATGACGATGACGGCTACTGAAACTGCACAAATTACGCTCAGCGCCTCTGCTGCAAAGCAGATTAATGCGATTATGGCGAAGCAAGGCGTGGATAAACTCCTTCGCGTGGCGGTCGATGGCGGTGGATGCTCCGGATTTTCCTACCGATTCGAATTTGCCGACAAACCAAATGACGACGACATTCTGATTGAACGCGATGGTGCGGGCGTTGTGATTGATGAAATGAGCATCCCGTTTCTCGAAG
Source organism: Pseudomonadota bacterium (assembly GCA_038526555.1). Lineage (GTDB taxonomy): Bacteria > Pseudomonadota > Alphaproteobacteria > Caulobacterales > Maricaulaceae > Litorimonas. The sequence goes on along the minus strand of JBCBGR010000093.1, from coordinate 811 downwards.
GCTCCGAGATCGATTATTCCCGCGAATTGATCGGTGCAGCGTTTAAGATCAACAACCCCAATGCAACAGCCAATTGCGGTTGTGGGACGAGCTTCTCAATCTAAGCAAACCTTATGAAATCAAGCGGCTGAAGCGAGGTCTAAAACCCGTCTATAGCTTGATTGGATTTCCATCTCGCTATGATGCGCGCTGAGCGCCTTATGTAAGCGTAGCAACTGCCAGCACGGCACGTACATGTAGGCATGGTGCTCCACGTGATAATTGACCCAGTAGGGCGCGAGGAAAATGCGGGCGATCCAGTTCGCTTTTGTCGTCCGGGCTTCGGTCAGGACATTGCCATCTGTTGTCGTCAGCGCGTGCTCCGCAATGTTGCGGTTTCGCAGAACAGCCATGAACCACGTTGCCAGCGGCAATAGCCATAAAACAGGGTAAACCCACCAGTGGCCGAGCGCGGCCAAACCTGCGAACAATACGGCATTCGTGATGAAGTAAGGCCAGGCAGACGTCTTCTCAAAGGCTTCCATACCCGGCTCATGCGACGCCTTGAGGCTCGCAAGGCGCAGTCGAAGGAAGGTCTGACCCGTCAAATCGCGGAAGAACTTCCGGCGCAGACTGGCTTTTGATACGGGGAACTTCGCTGACAGTGGCAAGTCAGGGTCATCTTCGGACTGCGTGAACCGATGATGCTTCAGGTGATAATGGCGATAGGCGACCAGATCACCGCCATAGGGTGCGCCCAAGAGCCATTTTCCAACAAACTCGTTCAAACCTTTGGTTTTAAACAGTACTCCATGCGCCGCGTCATGCATCA
>JBCBGR010000092.1:0-8809 GCA_038526555.1 Pseudomonadota bacterium | reverse complement strand
GCGTCCATGGCCACCATAGGCGCCGCTTCGCTCATGAGCATCGCATCACCTGTATAGGCATCATCATTATTGCCTTCACAGGCCGTCATCAGGAGCGAGAGTGGGAGGATCGTTGTCAGTAATAAGCGTCGCATAGTGACCTCATGAGAGAAGCAATCTGAACCCAAGCTAAACTGAAAACAAAATTGCCACTAGTTAAGCCTTTGTATGAAAATTACTTTTATGAATGCGCCGCAGAATTGGCGAGAAATGGCCAAAGAGTGGGTATTCGTATGTCACAAACATGGCGCAAAACGGCGTTTCTTTCGACCGCAATGACTTTCGGAATGATCGGCACAGCCTGTGTTCAGTCGCCTCAGACGTTTGGGCAAGCTTTAGACGCAACCAAACCGATTGCCGATATGCGCGTCCGTTATGAAGGGGCTGACTTTTCAAACTTTGCGGAAACCGCTGAAGCCTTGACATTAAGGGCCCGGATCGGTGCTGAAACAGGTGAGTTCTTCGGGACGAGTGCGCTGGTCGAAGTTGATCACGTCACGGCTCTAGTCGATGACTATAATAGCACCACCAATGGTCAGACTATGTTTCCTGTGATTGCTGATCCAGAAACATCTGAGCTCAATAGGCTTCAGCTTCGCAACACAAGCCTGCCTGATACTGTCGTGACAGCGGGTCGTCAGCGGATCATTTATGATGATGCCCGCTTCATCGGGAATGTTGGGTGGCGTCAGGATGAGCAAACCTTTGACGCGCTGCGTGTGACCAATACGTCGATTAATGGGTTAAAACTCGACGCGGCCTACATCGACCAGGTCAATACGATTTTCGGGGATGAAGACCCAAGAGCGAAAGTCGAAAGCGACAGCTGGCTGTTTAATGCCGCTTATAAAATGGTCGATGAAGGACCGCTAACAGCCAACCTGTCTGGCTATGCATACCTGCTTGACCTATCGCGCCAAACAGTCTCAACGCAGACCTATGGGGCGCGCCTTCAACTCGCCTCAGGCCCTGTAAAAACGCGTTTCGAATATGCTCGCCAGTCCGACTACGGCGCGAACCCACTGGATTACTCCGAAGACTTTTTTGCTGTTTCTGGCGCGTTGTCACAGTCGGGCATGACGGTTGAGCTCGGATTCGAGCAACTTGGCGGCGGCAGCGGCGTGCAAGCTTTTTCAACGCCTCTGGCAACCGCGCATAAGTTTAACGGTTTTGCAGATGTGTTCCTTGCGACACCAGTCAATGGTTTGAAGGACTATTACGCGAAAGTCGGATACAAGACCGATCCGATCGGACCGTTATCTTTCGTCAATATGTTCGCGACCTATCACGAGTTTGAAGCGGAAACCGGGCCGCTCAACTATGGCAGTGAGATCGATGCAGTTGTCGCGACGAAAGTTGGCGATGTCGGTGTTCTCTTCAAGTTTGCAGATTATAAGGCGGATGATCTTGCAACAGACCGGACACGCTATAGTTTCCAACTCGATTTCTCATTTTAAAAAATTAGGTGATCCTAAAAAATAAAAACCCCACTGCGAGGTGGGGCTCAGCGTCGGTTATAGCGACGTGGGAGTGTTCTTAATCGCGTTAGGCGCTCATTTTATCCTTGGCGGGATCCCGTAGGACATAGCCACGGCCCCAGACAGTTTCGATGTAATGCTCACCTTGCGTGGCAGCTGCCAGTTTCTTCCGAAGCTTACAGATGAAGACGTCAATGATTTTAAGTTCAGGTTCGTCCATGCCGCCATAGAGGTGGTTCAGGAACATTTCTTTCGTAAGCGTCGTGCCTTTGCGTAGGGAAAGAAGCTCGAGCATCTGGTATTCTTTGCCAGTCAGGTGGACGCGGTGATCGCCGACCTCGACTGTCTTGGCGTCGAGATTTACTTTTATGTCGCCTGTTGTGATAATGGACTGGCTATGACCTTTGGAGCGGCGAACAACGGCGTGAATTCGGGCGACAAGCTCATCTTTATGGAAGGGCTTCGTCATGTAGTCATCAGCACCCGTTCCGAGGCCGCGAACTTTCGTTTCAATGTCGGATGTGCCGGATAGAATGAAGATTGGCGTCTGAACTTTCGCCATACGAAGCGTTTTGAGGACTTCAAAGCCCGGCATGTCGGGTAGGTTCAGGTCGAGCAGGATGATATCGTAATCATACAGCTTGCCCAGATCGACACCTTCTTCGCCGAGATCCGTTGTGTAAACATTGAAGCCTTCGGATTTCAGCATCAACTCGATGCCCTGTGCCGTAGCCATATCATCTTCAATAAGAAGAACCCGCATTATCCAACCCTCCCATGCGATTCAGCTAACCTGACCGCAATTACTGTCATGGTTAATATGCTCTAAGAGCTAATGGAAACCGGTAAACCAGAGGTTAACAAGGTTAACGCTCTGTCAGGAAAGTTTTTCGAAACGGTTCCGACACGAATTCTTTTTTGAGGTGGACTCACGAAACGTGGTTGAAATCATTTAACCTTGTTCCTTCACGGGACCTAAAGGCTGGAGCTGTATGACGGATTTCGAAATGCGCGTTGACCCGCGTGAAAAAGATTCGGAGACACAAATGCCGCCCATGTCTGAAAAGCAAATTCAACGGACGCGATTCCGGGTTGGAGAGCTGCAGAAGCGCATCGCCGTTCTGGAAGCGACCCGTGAAGATCTTGAGCGCCAGATGCGTAAACTCGTCGAAAGCGTGCCAGAAGACGAAGTTGATGCGAATGAACAACGCGATGGATATGTCGCTTACGGGAGCTACGCCCAGTCTGTCATCGCACGCAAAACAAACCTGCGTCGTTCACTGGATGACATTGTTTCGCAAACATCCGATATCGCGGTGGAGCTCCGCGATGAGTTGGATGCGCTCGATAGTTTTGAGCGTATCCGTGCGCGTCGTATGGCGCAGCAAGCGGAGCGGCGCCAAAAGCGCGCAGCGGGCTAAAGTAAAGCGGTCGGCCTATTCGACCGCTTCAAACGCATAGCCTGCGCTGCGAACCGTCCGGATCGGATCGGACTTACCACTTTTCTTAAGGGCTTTGCGCAAGCGACCAATATGGACGTCAACAGTACGGGCTTCCACATAAACGTCGCGGCCCCAAACCGCATCCAGCAGCTGTTCACGTGAAAACACTCGTCCAGGGTGACGGATAAAGTGGTCAAGCAGGCGGAATTCTGTCGGGCCGAGGTGGATCGACTCGCCGTCGCGTTTCACGCGGAACGCTTGGCTATCAACCTCAATATCACCGACCCGGATTACATCTTCGAGCAAGCTGGGTTTCGCCCGACGCATTAACGCCCGTGTGCGCGCAAATAGCTCAGGCATCGAAAATGGCTTGATCATGTAATCGTCAGCGCCAAAGTCGAGGCCGGTAATGCGATCGGTTTCGTCACTGCGAGCCGTCAGCATGATGACAGGTGTCTTCGAAGTCTCTTTGCGCCTACGCAGGCGGCGGCACACTTCCACGCCTGAAAGCTTTGGCAGCATCCAGTCCAGAATAATCAGATCAGGTGTGCGTTCAGCGGCCAGAAGAAGCGCTTCCTCACCATCAATGGCCAGATTTGTTTCGTAGCCCTCTTTTCCAAAATTATATTCGAGCAGGGTCGCCAAAGCATCTTCATCTTCGACAATCAGGACATAAGGCTTCATCTTATCAATCCTTCAAATCTTCGCAGGGCGCGAAACTTATTTCTTATCCTGCAAGGCTGATCGTATCGCAGGATCTTCAATCAGCTGTTTTCCGTTGCGCGTGAAGTAAATCACCTCACAAATATTCGATGTATGATCCCCGACGCGTTCCAAATTCTTGGCTGCGAAGAGTAGGGCTGTGGCGGCGGTGACACGACTAGGATCGTCACTCATATTATCGAGAATATCGGTCAGGATGAGGTTGTAAGACTCATCAACATCCTGATCGGCCATCCAGACCTGTGTGGCGGCTTGCGTGTCCTCACGAACGAGGGCGTCCAGAGCGGTGGTAAGCAAAGTTTTGACCTGACGTCCCATCCGTTCGAACTCGTCAGAGAGTGTCAGTGGCGGTTCGTCATTCAAATTTAACGCGCGTTTGGCAATGCCCTCAGCCAGATCGCCAATCCGTTCCAAATCCGTCGCGACACGAATAGACCCAATCGTACGGCGCAGATCCATGGCCATCGGGTTGCGCAGCGCCAAGATGCGCATGGCATCATCATCGACTTTGGACTGTAGCTGGTTCGCAAGATGATCGCGCCCGATAACATATTGAGCGAGCTCGCTATCACGCTGGCTCAGCGCTGTGATAGCAGAGCTGACCATTTCTTCGGCCACGCGGCCAAGGTCTGACAGGCTCGCTGTGAGCTCATTCAGATCACTATCGTATCCGCTAACAATATGATTAGCCAATTGAGGCACCTGATATCACTCCCGAAGTATTTCATACTCCGATTCTTAATGGCCGCCTATGTTCCTAAAAGATAAAGCTTTCGTGACAGATTTATATCACTGTCATGTTGTTTTCAGATTTGGTTGCGGGACAGGTTCTATGTTGATGGCCTGAGGCTTTGTTTCTTGATAGATGATACAGAATTCGGTCCCCACGCCTTCCTGACTTCGGACGTACAGTCCGGCCCTATGTCGGCGGGCAATATGTTTGACGATGGCCAGGCCCAGCCCCGTGCCTTTTTCTTTGGACGAAAGATCGCCTGCGACTCGGTAAAACCGTTCACCGACCCGGGGGAGGTGTGTTCGGGAAAAGCCGGGACCAGAATCAGAAATTGTGATCGTGTAAAGCGGTAGTGGACTGGTTGGTGCCGGGTTGATAATCCGTGTTATCGCAGTCTCAGGCAGGCGACCATCTGCAAAGGGGACATTGGGCGTCCACTGCTCGAAATAGGACAAAGTGATGAAGACCGTCTCTCCTTCTGTTGAGAGTTTCGTGGCATTCTCAATCAGGTTGAGACAAATCTGGATTGTCTCGTCCTGGTGACCGGGGACGATCGCCTTTTTCTTTTTCTTATATTTCAGCTTGATGTTGCGACTGTCTGCCAGCGGAGCAACCGACTCGATTGCGGCGCGTATTGAGAGATCAAGGTCTGCCGTTTCTGTTGGGGCGATGTGTTCGTCTTGTTCAATGCGCCGTAAGGATAGCAAATCTTGGATAAGGCGCTGCATGCGTTCGGCCTGTTGCGCCATAATCCCCAGGAATCGTTCCTGCGCTTCAGGATCGTCTTTCGCGTGCCCACGTAACGTTTCGATATAGCCGAGCATGGAGGCGATCGGTGTCTTGAGTTCATGGCTGGCATTGGCCAGAAAATCCGCGCGTCTTTGCCCACCTAGGATTAATTCTGTGACGTCATTCATGACGACGAGCACGAATGATCGGCCTGAGCCATCGCCCACCTGGCTGACTGAGGAGAAGAGGAGTGAAATGTAGCGTTCTGTGGGGACCTCCTGATGCACCATCAGAGGGTCGGGTGTGTATCCCGCTAAAGCAGTGGAGAGCCGATCTGTGATTCCACTGTCGCGTACGTAAACGCTTAAGGGGCGGCCAAGATTATCAATGTCGATCAGATCGCGGGCCATCGGGTTGGCATGGATAACCCGTCCGTCTCGGTCCAAGACAGCGACAGCTTGCGGCAGCGCGTCTGTGTAAGTGGCTGCAAATTGCGCCCCTGACATAAATTCATCGTCTGTCTTCTCAACAGTCGGTTGGGACGTCCGAATCGCGCGGCTTAATCGTAAGAATATTAGAGCGGCGAGCCAGAAGCCACCAATCGTGAGTGCACCAATGATAATCGGTGTTCGAGTCAATGCGGCCATAATCGAGACAGCGACGATCGCGAAACAGGACAGAATAATCATGTCAGACTCACGCAAGGCGTGAGACGGGGCAGAGCTGACGGGATCCCTGAGAGACATAGCGTCTCTCTGTCTGAAATCTGCTCTATCGTCCAGTTCAGAGCTCTACTTTTAAGGTGTCATTATCTTGACGTCATCTAGGCTTTCGGTGGCGTCTGCTCGATCTCTTATTTAACGCGAGTTATGTATCATCATTATTGTTTTTCGATAAATAATCGTTGACTTGCGGAAAATAGTTTGCTTTCAGCGCCAGCAATAGAGATGGTTTTATTATGGCATCGTTGCAGGCAAATAGGATGACACCGCATATCAATAGGCAAGTCTTCAATCATATGAGGAAGGCGACGCTTCTCGTAAGTGCCGTTGCTTTGGCGTCTTGTGCCAGTGTGATTGATCCGGTGAAGTCCACCGAGGTCAACCTAGACGAAGTCGTTCCAAGCCAAGCCAGCTGGGCAGAGGAAACGAGTGCTGATCTTCCCCGGAGTGACTGGGTCGAAAGTTTTAACGACGAAAACCTGACGGCGCTGGTCAACAGGGCGCGGTCTGACAATCCGTCGCTTATTCGCGCTATGTCACAGCTTGATCTGGCTTTGGCCCAGAAAAACATTAGCCGCTCGGAATTGTACCCCTCCCTGGACGCCAGTAGCTCCATTACCCGATCAGAAGGCGGTGTTGGGTTTAACGCCGGTACGACCAGCTACAATATTGGCCTCTCGACACGGTGGGAGGTTGATGTGATCAACCGCATCCGGGATCAGATCAGCTCTGATGGCTTCGGGGCTGAGGCCAGCGCTGCGGATCTCGCGGCACTGGAGCTGTCCGTTGTGAGCCGTTTGGCGACAAACTGGTTTAGCGCAATTGAAGCGGGTCTGTTGGTTGACCTGTCCGCGGATGACATCGCCACACAAGAACGCTCTCTTCGTCTGACGCAGCGTCGGTTTGAGTCAGGCCTGACAGGATCATCGGATGTTCGACTGGCGCGCTCCGCCATCGCCAATGCGCAGGCCGTTGAGCAGTCGCGTTTACAGCAGCGGGATGCCACGCTCCGTTCTGTTCAGATCATCGTTCGCGATTACCCGGATGCGAATATCGCTCTTCCGGATGATCTGCCTGCTCTGCCTGCCTTCACAGGGGCGGGAACACCTGAGCGTATGCTGGCGAATCGCCCTGATATTATTGCCGCGGAAAAGCGGATTAAGCAGGCGGGTCTGGATGTCGATCTGGCCCGAAAAGCACTTTATCCGCGGCTAACGCTGAGTGGTTCTGCCGGAGATCAGGCTCTGAACTCGCTCGGCGATATTCTCGATCTTAAAAGTCTTGCTTTTAGTCTGACTGAATCGATCACGGCTCCCATCTTCCAAGGTGGACGCTTAAAATCGCAAGTCGAAGCGCAGAGAGCCCAGCTGGCGGTTCAGGTTGAGAATTATGTCGAGACGGTTCTGACGGCTTATCAGGAAGTCGAGAACGCTTTGGATGCTGAGGAGAGGTTAGCCGCGCGAGAGGCCGCGCTTCGAATCGCACGGGATGAGGCGGTTATGGCCGAAGAGCGGCTGGAGCTGCGTTACACCGAGGGTTTGGCCACAATCCTGCAATTGCTCGACTCGCAAACGCGCCGTTTGAACGCCGAAGGCCAGCTGATATCTGCTCGAAGTGAACGTTTGGCCAATCGCGTCCGCTTACATGTTGCGCTTGGCGGTGGAGGGTATACGCTACCCGCTGATCTTCTGGAAACAGAGCCTGTCGATATTTTAGGAATTAATTTGCCATGACCCGCATCACCTCAGAGAGAGTAGGGGGTTCTGACACATCAATGGTTGATGGCGAGCGTCAGAAATATCCGATCTTTCGAACGATCATTTTCTCACTTCTCGTCCTGGTGCTCATTGGCGGCGGGACTTTTGCCGTTATTCAGGCGAATCAAAAACCTGAAGAGCAAAGACGGCCTTTCACACCGCTGGCTGTGATGGCTGACTACGCGAAACGTCAGGACGTCAATTTGGTCGTTCGGACACAAGGTGAAGCGCGACCACAAACCGAAATTAATCTCGTTCCAGAAGTGGGCGGCAAGATTGTTTATGTGTCCCCAAACTTCATCGAAGGCGGCATTTTCCGTCGCGGTGAAACTTTGGTCCGGATTGATCCTAGCGACTACAAAGTGGCTGTCATCCGTGCCGAGGCCGCTGTGGCTCAGGCGCAGCAAACACTGACCCGCGAAATCGCCGAAGGCGAAATCGCGCGAACAGATTATGAAGATTTGGGCCGTGGCGAGCCGAGTGCTTTGGCGTTGCGCCTTCCGCAGCGTGCGCAAGCAGAAGCGGCGCTGCAAGCCGCTCAAGCGGATTTGGAAAATGCAAAGCTGCAGTTGACCCGGACCTCTGTGGTTGCGCCTTTTGATGGGCGTGTACGCACGAAGAGCTCTGACATTGGACAGTTCGTGGCACCTGGCACTCAGCTGGGTCGCATTTTCTCAACAGACATTGTTGAGGTTCGCCTGCCTTTTACTGATGCTGACTTGGCGAAGATTGATCTTTCAATTGCTTATGTTGCAGAAAACCGAGAGTCTGCACCTCGGGCTAAGCTTTCCACGACAATTGGCGGCGTAAGGCAGGTGTGGGAAGGGCGCATCATGCGCACAGATGCGACCTATGACACACAGTCGCGCGCATTATTTGCCATTGCGGAAGTGTTCGATCCTTATGGGGAAGGCGCGTCCGATAATGGTGTCCCGATTGCACCTGGCCTCTTTGTCGATGCAGAGATTGACGGCAAAGTCTTTGAGAACGCGCTCGTCATTCCGCGCGATGGATTGCGCGTTGACGATGAAATCTATGTTGTCGATGACAAAGGCAAAGCTGAAATCCGGAAAGTCACTGTTGTGGATGCCAATCCTGATAGAGCGGTTCTCGGATCAGGGATTGCGACAGGACAACGAGTTCACCCGCCGCAATCCCTGATCCGAGAACCGCTCTATCAGGATTG
>JBCBGR010000091.1:0-8881 GCA_038526555.1 Pseudomonadota bacterium | reverse complement strand
CCAGGAGAACCATGACATCCATAACTTTGGGCTCGACGGATCGTTCAGAAGCGACGCCCACGATTTTGGATGTCATGGTTCTCCTGGCGCGTTCAGCGGGTGAGACCGTCAGACGCGAAACGTTCCTAGATCAGATCTGGAGCGTGGAGTTTGGCAGTGACGAAAGCCTCACCCGTGCGATCTCAATTTTGCGAAAACACTTCACTAACCTGAATGGTCGTAAAATAGTCATCGAAACTGTGCCGCGTAAGGGCTACCGCTTAGTCGCTGAGGTGAGTGAGGGCCCAGTATCGACCAGTCCTGTGAAAGCTGCGGCGGTCGAGCAGAGCAATCATGATGATCTCACCGAGCCCACACCCCAAATACCGGTGAATATCGACGCGAACCGTTCGACATTGACGCGCAAGGAGACAGCGAACCGCCTCCGATTATCCGCTGTCGTCGCGGTCCTTTTATGTGTAGTCATCGTTAGTGTTCTATGGAGTCTTGATCGCGGAGACTTAAACGAAGCGACCGACGCGCCTTCAAACGCCATTGCGGTGTTGCCATTCAATATAGACACGCTTGAACTCGACGATATATGGTTTTCGGACGGCCTTGTTATTGAGATTGCTGGCTCGCTCTCAGAACTCTCGAGTCTTCAGGTCACGTCCCTGCGATCCTCAGCGCGTTTCGAGGGCGCAAATGCGACGTTGAGCGAAATTGCTGAGACTCTCAATGTCTCATATTTGGTGGAAGGATCTGTTCGGAAACTGGGCGACGAGCTTAGAATGACCGTCAGCTTGATCCGCACATCTGATGAGCGACAAATTTGGTCTGAATCTTACACAAGTCCCGCTCATTTGGTTGATTTATTCGATGTTCAAACCGAGATTTCCAATCAGATTATCCGAAAGCTTGACCTCTCTTTGAACCTCGAAGAGAACATATCCCAAACCTATTATATTTCAGACGCAGGTTACGAGAATTACCTGGCTGCACGCGCGTTACTGAACAAACGGACGCCTGATGGCATGCAGACTGCCTATGCGAATTTTAAAGAGCTAATTGCGGATTATCCTACTTTCTCTCCGGCCTATGGCGGTTTGATTGAGGCGAGTCTCTTGACTGCAAATTCACAGGAACGGTTCCAAGAGGCACTTATTGAGACGCGTCGACTGGCGCAGGTCGCATCGCAAATAGAACCCGTCTCGTCTGATCTTTTAAGAGCCATAGCCCTAATCGATTTTTACGAAGGAAATTCTGACGCGGCCCTTCAAAATCTGGATCGCGCTTTGCGTTTGGACCCCAATGATGCGCAGTCGCTTCAGCGAAAATCAATTGTTCTCAGTGGCAATAACCAAACCGAGAAGGCCGCAGAGGTTCTAAAGCAGGCACACATACGTGACCCTTTATCCCCAATCATTCTGACAAACCTCGCCCAGTCAGCTTTGATTGCCGAAGATTATGACTTGGCCCTTCGGTATGCAGAGCAAAATTATGAGTGGAACAAGGATGCCCATGTCGCGACGCTTGTTCTGTCGAAACTTTATTATGATCTGGGAGATTATACGCGAGCTTATGAGATCATACAGGAGGGTGAAACACGGTTTTATCCTTATTTGATGGCAAATACGGCGAAGGGTGAAATTCTATGGCGTGCTGGATTTTTTGATCAACTGACTGAGGCAAATAAAACGCTGAATTGGGCCGCGATTGCCGCACATTGGATTGAAAGTGGGGACCGTCAGCGGGCCGTTGAACTCGCTGAAGCATCGGGTTCCTTCTGGTTTAATAGGCTGACGCATATCGTGATTTATGATTGGGCCAATGATCAAGAGCGGGCCTATGAGGAAGCCGTACTGCAGGCCTCCTTATTTGAAAACTCGCCTGACGGTGCGCCGCTTCGGGCCAATAAGACAGATGCTTTGGCCATCGTTCGAGCACTTCAACGAAATAATGATGATCGCGTTGACCGGTTTGCCCAAGCGCTTGGCGATTATGTTTCGAATAAAACACTTGAGACGGCGAGAAGCGGCACAGAGTTTTATGCGGCGTCGTCATGGTATGCCTATCATGATGATTTCGACACTGCGCTAATCTGGCTAAACGCCGCCGCTGATAAAGGGTTCATTTTTCGCGAGATTTTTCGCGACCCGACTTATGATCCTTATCGCGCTTCGAAGGGTTTTCAGTCGGTGGCTGAGCGATTTGAAACGAATGCCAGAGGGCTTCGGGACGCACTTCTGGAAATTCAGCGCTAAGATGGGAACGTCCCAGAGGGCGCGTTCAGAAGAGCCTTAGGCTTTCTCACACCTCGCATTGACTTCTGCCGGACATCTCCATATATGCCCGCTTTCGCTGAAAAATGCGTCATTGAACAACTCTTCAAGAGGACCTGAGGTCATGAAAGTCCGCAGTTCGCTAAAATCGCTGAAAAACCGTCACCGCGACTGCCAAGTTGTGCGTCGCAAGGGCCGTCTATACGTCATTAACAAGACAGATCCCCGGTTTAAAGCCCGCCAAGGCTAAGCCTAGATCTGCCCCCGCTGGCGCTGATGCGTCATCGTGACAGTTTAATCATGAAACGACCTCTTGCCTTGTCGGGCGAGGGGTTTCATTTTGCGTGGGTGAAAACTGCGCTCACACTTGTTCTGTCTCTTGTGCTCGCCGCCCCCGTTGCGGCGCAAACGACACCTGAGTCTGATCCGGATGAGGGTTCAGGCTTTATTATTGAGCCTCCCGTGGAGCTGCTCCCCGCGCCGGATCTTCCGCCCGATGTGGCCGGGCCAAAAACAACGCAACCCTCAAACGATGACGATGTGCTCGGTGAGGGGGTTGATGCCATTGAACCTGATGAACCTGATTATTCCCGCTTCTCAGCGGCGGAAGAACGCGAAGCGCGCCTCAACGATATCTTCGCCCGTCTTTCGCTCGCTGAAACGGAAGATGACGGCAAACTCGTTGCGGAAGAGGTCTGGGCGATCTGGATGGACAGTGGCAGCCCATCGGTAAACCTGATCTTGCGGCGTGGCGCCCAAGCACAGACGCGGGGCGACAATGATCTGGCGCGCCGCATGTTTGATCACGTGACAGGCCTTAATCCCGACTATGCGGAAGGCTGGGCGCGTTCGTCCAGGCTGGCGCTGGAAGAACGGGACTTTACCCGCGCGACAGGCGATGCCATCCGCGCGCTCACGTTAGAGCCGCGTCACTTTTATGCGCTCTGGACACTGGGTAACGTGCTGGAACGTCTGGGTCGGGCAGATGATGCGTTGGATGCTTACCGCGAAGCGAACCGTCTTTATCCAACATTAGAGTCAGTCTCTGAACGCGTTGACGCGCTAGAGCTCCAGCTGGATGGGGGTGTCCTCTAGGGCCCAAAAACTGTCTCGGTCTCAACGCGGGCTTCAATCCCGGTGCGATCTGCGGACCAGTGATCGAAATATTCCGCTCCTTCCTTTCCCGCTTCCTTGGCCAGAGACGCAATACGCCCCATACCCGCAAAGAGCGTATCAGGGTCGGACGCGAGGGTTTCATCGGCATAGGCTTCGTCCGGGTGGATGATGGCCCAGCCCGCCGCTTTGAGTGCGAGAACCATTTCGTCGGTCGCCAAGGCGGCGACATCATTTTCATGCAAAAGCAGGACATGTGCAGGCCGATGCCCAAGGACTTCTAACGCCATTCGGTCATAATGTTCAGCTGCGTCGACGACCATCTCGGCATAAACTTTGGACAGTGCCGTTTCATCAACCAACCGTCCGTCGCGCAAGGCTTGCTGCAGGAGCGAATCCAAATGCCAGTCAAACGTATCGACCGTGACATAACCATTGCGAAGTCCCCGCTCTGCCAGACCCTCGCGAAGCTCATCGCGCTTGAGACGGGCCGCCTCTTTGTCTTCTCCATATCCGCCTTCATCCAGAAACGGGAACCGGAACCAGGGACGGCGATTGGGAAACCCCTCTAATTCCTCTTCCGTCCGATCAATCTCAGCCAAGAAATCTTCAACCGATACACGGCCCGCCCAGGGATGGGTGTGCGTATGGTTCGCGATTATGTGTCCGGCTTCCGCATAGTCTTGCAACCGCTCACGTCCTGGCGGGTCACCCAATCCACGGGTTGTCGCGAAAATGACGACGGGGCCTGTATTCATGACCTCCCATTGCTGGATCAGCGCCTGTGTCCGAGCCTCCCCTGTAAACATTCGACCATCACCGCGGGGCGCATCGTCATAGCTTAGTGCGATGCGTTTTCCGGACGGGTTGGCGAGAGCCAAGCCGCTCAAAAGACAGAAAGAGAGTGTCAGGAATATACGCCAAATCATGTTGTCTCTTTGGCATGAGATTGTGTGCGCGAACAGGTCTTGCACTGATGCGCTGATCCGCTACACGCCCCGCCCATGCCAGTCCCAACACTCGTCCTGAATTTCGGCCATTCGGTCCTGCGCTCGCTTTCTGATTATACGGAAGCGGCGTCAGAGATTTATCGTCATTATCGCACGGGGCGAAACATTGTCGCCGTGACGTCCGCACAAGGGGACCAGACCGATGTGCTCATCGCAGAAGCCAGACGGATCGGTCCGGAAGGGGACGCGCGCAACCTGCCAGAGCTATTACAGCTGGGTGAGCGTCGCTCGGCAGCGTTGTTGGCTTTGGCACTAGAACGGATCGGCGCGCCCGCCTTTGTTCGCCAAGCGCGTGATCTGGGTCTCACCGCAACGGGCGATCCGATGAACGCGGAGTTGACAGGTCTCAATACAGGTCAACTGATGCAGGACCTGAAAGATCACGATATCGTCGTTATGCCTGGCTTCGTCGCGATTGGCGAAAAGGATCGCGCGGTTTTACTGGGGCAAGGGGGCGCAGACCTGACTGCGCTTTACGTAGCGGACCAACTCGGCGCGCCTGCGCTTCTGCTCAAAGACGTGGATGGCGTTTACGACCGGGATCCGGCGGAGCGGTCTGACGCACCGCTGAAACGCTACACCCGCGTATCCTATGCTGATGTTCGGCGTAAAGCTGGGCCGTTAATCGCATCACGCGCGCTGGATTACGCGGAAAGCACAGGTCAGCGATTCCGGATCGGCAAACCCGGCGTCGCCATCTCGACCCAAGTGGGTGATGTATCAGATGCCCCTGTTGAGAGCACGCCGCCGCGCAAACTGAGAATTGCCATGATGGGTCTCGGCATTGTCGGTGGCGGTGTTTGGCGTCGTGTCGCCGAACACCCAGACCGATTTGAGATCGTCAAAGTCATGGTTCGCAGCCCCCAAAAATATATCGATCAAGGCTATCCTGAAACTGTGTTGACGACGGACGCGGATGATTTGTTCGCGGCTGATCCCGACATTTTTATTGATGTGTCAGGACCGATTGAGCCTGCACTGACCCTCACGCGCGATATGCTCGCGAAGGGCGTTCATGTGGTCTCGGCCAATAAACAAGCCATCGCGAATGGCGGACAGGCCTTGCTGGATCATGCGACGAGTTCAAAAGCGCGGCTACTCTTCTCCAGTGCGGCGGGTGGCGGCATGCCCGTTCTGGAAATGTGTCTGCGGGAGCATGGCCGGATCGCGCGCGTTGAAGCGCTGCTTAATGGAACGACCAACTTCATGCTCGGCGAAATGGATGCGGGTATGAGCTATGACGATGCGCTCACATTGGCACAAGATCGTGGCTACGCCGAAGCGGATCCAACAGCCGATGTCGATGGTCATGACGCGGCGGCGAAAATCCGTCTTGTAAGTCTGCTTGGCTTTGGTGTCGAACTGGAACCCGAACAGATTGGTCGCGATACGCTGGCGGGCGTGGATGAGGTCAAAAAACCCGGCATGATCGTGAAGCGCGTTGCGCGCGTGTCTGGAGACACAGGCGAGATCGTTGCCGACCTACGACTTCGCGCGCTCTCGCCAAATAATTTCCTGGCGCAAGCGGACGGCGAAGACGCACATGCGGTCTTCGATTTCACCGACGGGGATCGTTACGTCATTCGCGGCAAAGGGGCCGGACGCTGGCCGACCACGGAGAGCGTGATGGCCGACCTTTATGATCTGTCCAATGGCAGCGGTACGTAAAATCTTACGCAAAAATCGTAATTGACTGCATCCCTTCGACGATCAGTTCGCCGTCCGTATTCCAGATCCGCATAACTTGAGACGAATAGCCATCGAGTGCGGCTGTTAGGTCGGCTTCCACATGATACCAGCCGTCGCGCGTTTCTGGTTTACGCAGGATATTACAAATCCATGTCATGGAGCTGACGGGTCCAAGCTGTGTCATGATGGTGAGCGCAGCGGGCGGCAGGATATCGGCGAGACAGAGAAGTGAGGCTTCGCCCTCGCGAGAGGCCGGATCCTTGTGACGGGACCAGCATCGCAGCCGTCGGGATGTGCCGCCCGACATGGGACGTGATCCTTCGATCAATCGCGTTTCGAAATTCCGGGTAAAACCAGGCACAAAGGGCGAGTTCTCAGGGAAGAAAAGTTCGTGGTTTTCGGGAGCGTCCGCGTCAGGCACGGGACAGTCGACGCTCAAGTGGCTATCGCGCGCAGCGCCAAGAGAGAATGTGCCTGTGCAAACCGTCTTTCCTTCTATTTCGGCGCGGCTGAAAAGCGTGGTGACATTCCGGCCTTGGCGCAGCAATTCCGTTGAAAGGTCGGGTGCGTCCGTCACGGGTCCTGTGAAATTGACAAGCGCGGATCGGAGCTCTGGCAAATCGGGATATTGCGCGCGGGCTTGAACGAGCATGAGCGCCGCGCTGAGCCCTCCGTAAGCGGTGCGCCCCTGTTTCCAGCTATCGGGAATATCCGGTGCGCGCATTTGGGCTTGTTCAGCGAGTTCAGCAAAACTGATGGTCATGCGGGACCTTTAGAGAGGCTAGCGTATTGGCTCCACCTTCATACGGGTTTGACAGGTCTTCAGGTCTGAACTTGCGGGGACAGTCATTTCACCCCAAGAGGTTCCAATGGAAAAAGGATCAGCACTCATCATCGGCGCGGGCCTGGATACGGGGAGTGCCATTGCGCGGGCTTTTGCCAAAGAAGGCTACCATGCGTGTGTGACGCGACGACCCCGAAACATTCCTGCACTTGAAGAATTGGCGACCTCAATTCGTAAGAATGGAGGAGAGGCAACGCCTTTTGGTGTCGACGCGCGCAATGAAGAGGCGATGGAAGCGTTGGTTGATCGCATCGAGACAGAGATCGCTCCGATTGACGTTTGCATCTTCAATATTGGCGCGAATGTGCGTTTCGATATCGGAGAGACAACGCCGCGTGTCTTTAGGAAAGTCTGGGAAATGGCGTGCTATGCAGGTTTCTTGACGGCGCATCATGTCCTGCCTCGCATGGCGGAGCGGGGTCGCGGGACATTCATTTTTACCGGGGCGACCGCGTCCATGCGCGGCGGCGCGGGCTTTGCGGCCTTTGCCTCGGCAAAAGCTGGTTTGCGAAACCTCGCTCAGTCTGCCGCGCGTGAATATGGTCCAAAGAATGTCCACGTGGCGCATGTCGTGGTCGACGGCATGATCGACTCGCTTTTCATCCGTGAGAATATTCCGGGCGTCGATGCGCTTCGAAAAAGAGAGCGTATTCTCAATCCTGATCATATCGCGCAGAACTATGTCCATCTTCACAATCAACCCCGCGACGCATGGACGTTCGAGCTTGATCTTAGACCCTATGGAGAAAACTGGTGAGCCAAGAAGAACAAACGCTAGAGTTCTATTACGACTTTGGCAGCCCGAATGTTTATCTCGCCTGGAAAGCGCTGTCGCAAGTCGATGGGCTGACGCTCGACCTGAAGCCCGTTCTGATCGGCGGCCTGTTTAAGGGGTCGAACAATCAACCGCCTTGGCAAGCCTTTGCGGGCGTTCCAGCGAAAATGCGATATATGATGGCCGAGATTGAACGGTTCGCCCGGATTTACAGCATCTCAGAATTTAAAATGAACCCGCATTTTCCGGTCAACACATTGCTCGCGATGCGAACAGCAATGGTGGCGCATGCGGATGGGGTCGAAGAAACATTCTTCCCGGCTGTGCAAACCGCCATGTGGGAAACGGGACGTGATGTCTCCAAGCCTGAGGTCCTCGCCGCCGTGCTGGATGAGGTGGGCTTGTCCGGTGAAGCGATGGTCGCGAAAACACAGGAGGCTGACGTCAAGCAGGCCTTGATCGAGGCGACAGAAGCGGCCTTGAAACGCAACCTGTTTGGCTTGCCGACTTGGTTTGCCAAAACGGATCACGGTGAAGAAATGTATTTCGGCAAAGAGAATTGCTGGATGTTTGGGGCGCTTCCGAAGTCATAAGTATGACGGCGAAGCAAATCACGGTCTTCGGAGCCGGTTCAATCGGGTGTTATCTCGGCGGGCGTCTCGCGTCTCGTGGGCAGTCAGTCAGACTCATAGGGCGCACAAAATTGCAAACAGTTGTGCAAGAGCATGGCCTGACTCTCAGCCAATTTGACGAAGACCCCGTTCACCTGACGGATATTGTGATCGCGACCACGCCCGACGCTTTAAAAGGAAGTGATGTTGTCGCCCTTTGTGTCAAAAGTCAGGATACAGAAGATGCGGCTCAACATATTCAAACATACGCACCTACGGCCCATGTGATCTCCTTTCAAAATGGCGTGTCGAACCTTTCAGTTTTGAGGCGGCATTTACCCGATGCGAATATAAGTGGCTGCGTGGTCCCTTTTAATGTGACCTCACCCAAGCCCGGCCATTTTCATCGCGGCACGGACGGCGACCTCTTGATCGGCCCGCATGCGCCAGAAGCCATAATTGCTGCATTTCAAGAGAGTGGCGTAGGGGCCCGCGCGGTTAAGGATATTGACGGCTATCTTTGGGCGAAGTTGCTCGTCAATTTGAATAACGCGCTCAACACTTTATCGGGCGGACCT
>JBCBGR010000090.1:0-8974 GCA_038526555.1 Pseudomonadota bacterium | reverse complement strand
CGCTGAATTAGTTGCGCTTGATATCAACCCGATTGATCAAGCCTGGGAGGATCGACCGGCCCCACCAAAAGGTGCAGTCTCCATCCAACCGCTCGACTTGGCGGGTCGCGACCATGCCCAAAAACGCGCAGAAATCGGCGCGGCGATTGAAAAATCTGGCGCTGATGCGGCGGTCATCACTGCGCCCGCTTCGATTGCCTGGCTCCTGAACCTGCGCGGCTCAGACGTGCGCTGCACGCCGCTCCTGCTGGGCAATGTGATGATCCGGACTGATGGGCAGGTCACGCTTTACACCGATCCTGAGAAGATCACCGACGAGATCCGCACCCATCTCGGAAACGAGGTCGCCGTTGCTGACGAAGTACAGCTCAAAGACGATATGTCTAACTGGGCGGGGGAAACAGTCATAGCCGATCCGGGAACGGGTTCGGCGTGGCATGCCCAATCTTTGAAAGAGGCAGGCGCATCCGTGTTGGCTCAGGCTGACCCCGTCGCCCTACCGAAAGCCAAGAAGTCGCAAGCAGAATTACGTGGGACCGAAGAAGCCCATCGGCGGGACGCGGTGCCGCTCATCCGTTTCCTGCATTGGCTCGACACGGAAGCGCAATCCGGCACGTATGACGAGATTGACGCCGCCGTGCAGCTGGAAACCTATCGGCATGAAACGGGTGTTCTGAAGGACCTGTCATTTGAGTCCATTTCGGGCGCAGGCCCTAACGGAGCTGTGGTCCACTACCGCGTCAATTCCGCCACCACACTTCCTCTCGCCAAAGGCTCGCTCTTTCTGATCGACTCCGGGGCGCAATATGTCGATGGAACCACGGACGTCACACGGACAGTCCCCATTGGCGAACCAACAGCGGAAATGCGGGAACGCTACACACTTGTCCTGCAAGGTCACATCGCGCTGACCACCGTTCGTTTCCCTGCTGGAACAACAGGGTCCAATCTCGACGCCCTCGCCCGCTATCCATTGTGGCAGGCGGGTCTCGATTATGACCATGGCACGGGTCACGGTGTGGGCGTTTTCCTCGGCGTTCACGAAGGGCCGCAGCGTATTTCCAAAGCGCCGAACACGATTTCGTTGGAAACAGGCATGATCGTCTCGAATGAGCCGGGCTATTATAAGGAAGGCGAATACGGCATTCGCATCGAGAACTTGCAATATGTGACGGAAGCAGAGGAGATTGCGGGCGGCGAGCGCCCCATGCACGGGTTCCATACGCTCACACTCGCGCCCTTCCATCGCGATCTGATCGACGTCGACATGCTCTCAAAAGCCGAACGGGATTATGTGGACGCCTACCATGCCCGTGTTTTGGAAGAGATCGGACCCAAGCTCGACGAGGATGTCAGAGCGTGGCTCGAGCAAGCCTGCCGCCCGCTCTAAGCCTCTATCAGACACGACGCCCACCTAAATTCGAAAGTCCCAGCCTTGGAACACAGTCTTGCCATGTTCAGCCGGATTACATCCGAGCTGCTCGACGATGAAGCGCACAACCCCGTTGCCGCGTTCATCCCGTCCTCTGAACTCTACGATCGACTGGACCTGAGTTTGAGCGCAGAAGGCGTTGATGCCGATGCGCTGGAAAAAGCCCTAAAGGACGTCGTTCTCGCCTCGCCGCGAACAGCGACGCCGGCCTTTTTCAACCAGCTTTTCGGAGGCCGGACTGGCCCCGCTATTCTCGGTGATTTGCTCTCCGTGATGCTCAACAACAGTATGGCGACCTATAAGGCCGCAGGCCCGCAAGTCGGCGTCGAAAAGACTGTCATTCGGGAGGTTTGTAACCTGATCGGATGGGGTGAAGCCTCGGGCGGCACATTCGCGCCCGGCGGGTCCATGACCAATCTCATGGGCATGATCATGGCGCGCGACGCCGCCAATCCAGACACTCGACAGTCTGGCGTCGATGGGCGCATGATCGCCTACACGTCGACAGAAAGCCATTACAGCGCGCCCAAAAATGCGGCCTTCTCTGGCATCGGACGGGATAATGTCAGATCGATTGCGACAGATGAAACGGGTCGGATGGATATGACGGCGCTCCGAACGGCTATCACAGCCGACATAAAAGATGGGCACCGTCCGTTCCTCATCAATTGTACGTCCGGTACAACCGTCCTTGGCGCCTATGATGATCTATCTGCTGCTGCAGACGTCGCGGAAGAGTTTGACCTCTGGCTCCATGTCGATGGGGCCTATGGCGGGTCCGCTCTCTTCAGCGATCAATATCGTCATCTGATCCGCGGCGTAGAACGCGTCGATAGTTTCACGATCAATGCGCACAAAATGCTGGGCACGCCGCTCAGCTGTTCCATGATTTTTGTGAAAGACGCCTCACACTTGCACGCCTCCTTCTCTAACGAAGCCTCTTATCTCTACCAGACGGATCATGACGACTTTAATTTGGGGAAGATGTCGCTGCAGTGCGGACGACGCAATGATGCGTTGAAGCTCTGGGCGCTTTGGAAAAGCGTCGGGACGAACGGCTTGGCCGCCTATGTTGAACAGCAATTTGCGCTCGCAGACCAAGCCCGCGCCTATGTGCGAGAACACCCCGATTACACAGACTATAGCGTCGATGACACGGTCGCGGTCTGCTTCAACTACAAAGGCATCGATCCCAAGATACTCTGCACCGCTCTCTATGAGCATGAGCAGCTACTGGTCGGCTACGGGTCATTCCGTGATGATGCGTTTGTCAGGCTCGTCACGGTGAATGGGCACAATCAGCTGGATGATATGTCGAACTTCTTCCAGACGCTGGAAGCGTTCGTTTCAAATCATCCGGATCTATTTGTTTAAGCGCCGATCCGCTCAAGACCGCCCATATAAGGCACGAGCACGTCCGGGATAGTGATGCTGCCATCCTCGTTCTGGTAGTTTTCCAGAACGGCAACGAGCGTCCGGCCCACCGCCAAGCCTGAGCCATTCAGCGTGTGAACAAAGCGGTTATCCTT
This sequence comes from Pseudomonadota bacterium, assembly GCA_038526555.1. Taxonomy (GTDB): domain Bacteria; phylum Pseudomonadota; class Alphaproteobacteria; order Caulobacterales; family Maricaulaceae; genus Litorimonas. Next base: position 6,013 of record JBCBGR010000090.1, on the reverse strand, counting down.
TTCGCCTGCTTTATAGCGGGCATTCATCCGACGCGCTTGGAAGTCACCGCAGTTGGAAATGGAGCTGATCTCGCGATAGGTCTGCTGGCTGGGGAGCCAAACTTCGATATCGAACGTCTTCTTCGCACCAAAGCCCAGATCACCGGTGCAGAGCTGCACCACGCGGTACGGTAGTTTCAAAGCCTGCAAAATCGCTTCGGCACAGCGCAGCATATTCTGATGCTCGGCGTCGCTCTCTTCCGATTTACAGATACTGACCAGCTCCACCTTATTGAACTGGTGCTGGCGGATCATGCCCTTCGTATCGCGACCAGCAGAGCCCGCTTCGCTGCGGAAACAGGGCGTATGGGCGGTCATGCGCTTAGGCAGCACATCTGCGTCCAGAATGCTTTCACGCACGGTGTTTGTCAGCGAGACTTCAGCAGTGGGGATGAGGAAATGCTCTGTTTCATACTCGACCCCTTTTAAAGCATCAGGAAACTCCCTAATCGCTGCGGCAAAGCCTTGTTGACTTTGCACCTGTCTAAAATGCGCAATCTGAGCGGGCTCAAGGCCCCTAAATAGGCTTGTCGTTTTGTAAAGATCAGCATCAAACTTCGGAAGCTGACCCGTGCCGTAAAGCGCCTTAGGCCAAACGAGCAAAGGTGGGGATGTTTCTTCAAACCCTTCGCTCGTCTGCATATCCAGCATCAGGGCCGCCAAAGCGCGATCCAGCCGTGACAACGCACCGCGCAAGACCACGAAGCGCGCGCCACTCATTTTCGCCGCTGTTTCAAAATCCATCAGGCCAAGCGCTTCGCCGAGATCGTCGTGCGCCTTCGGCTCAAAATCAAAGCTCGTTGGCTCGCCCCATTTAGCGATTTCGACATTGTCATCTTCATCTTCGCCGTCGGGCACATCGTCGGCAGGTGTGTTGGGCAGGCCCGCGAGGAGCGCTTGAAGTTCGCCTTCTTCGCTTTCCAGCTGCGCGCCCAACGCCGCGATGACATTTTTCGCCCCGGCCACTTCAGCCTTGAGCTTTTCAGCCTCCTCTTTGTTGCCTTCCCGCATCGCTGCGCCGATTTGCTTAGAAGCTTTGTTCCGTGCGGCTTCCGCTTCTTGCACCATCGTTTTGGCTTTGCGGATGAGCATATCCTTTTCAAGGATGGTCGGCGTTTGTGGCTCAAGGCCGCGCCGCGCCCAGGCGGCGTCAAACGTCTCAGGATTTTCGCGAATAGCTTTAAGGTCGAACATGGTCTGTCTGATTTTCAGTATAGAATGTGTGTTTCGCGCCGCCATAGTCCCGTGACTGCCCAGCGTAAAGTGCAGGGTTCCTAAGAGTGCATTAACCCTAAGGACGGCAATGTCTGGTCCGATAGAATTTGGATTGGAGATCACCCATGATCCGCTCACTGACCGTGGCCATAATTGGCCTCATGACAATCGCTGCTGCCCCCGCTTATGCGCAATCAGCGTGGACAGGCGAAGCCTCTCTTACCGGCTCCCGGACAACGGGTAACACGGACACAACCGATATTGGTCTGGGCCTAAAGCTCGAAAATGCGGGCGACATTTGGCGTCACAAATTCAACGCCTCGGCTGATTTTGGTGAGGTTGATGGCGTTAGAAACCGTGAACGATTCGTCCTCGGCTACCAGATCGAGCGCGATGTCTCAGACCGTCTCTATGGTTTTGCGCGGGGCGATTACTTCCAGGACGAGTTTGGATCTTTCACAGACGGCTACTTTGTCGGCGGTGGCTTGGGTTACAATGTAATCTTGCCAGAGCCCGTCGCCTGGGACCTGACAGCAGGTGCCGGTTTCCGATCACAAACCTCCGCCTTCGACGTTGAAGAAGAAGAGTTCTCTGTCACGGCTGGCTCAGACTTTGACTGGCAACTGAATGAAAACGTATCACTCTATGATGATGCAGGCCTGATTTACGCGTCGTCCAACACCTATCTCTGGAACGAAATCGGACTAACCGCCAACCTGATGGGGAGCCTCGCCGCGCGCGCCTCTTTTCGGATTGATCATAATACGGACGCCCCGCTTGGCACGGAAAGCACAGACACAATTACGCGTTTCGGGATTGTCTACACGATTGGCTAACGGCAAAAGAGACACATGCTGTCTCAACTGCTTCTCATGCGTCATGCCAAGTCCAGCTGGGCTGATGCGTCACAGACAGATCACGAGCGCCCGCTCAATGATCGCGGGCGACGTGCTGCGACCGCTGTGGGGCAAGCCCTCCATGCGCGAGGGTTCGCTCCTGGCATGATCTGGGCGAGTGACTCCAAGCGCACACGGGAAACAGCGATGGGCCTCATCCGGGCCATCCCTGGCGCACAGCAGGTCTGCTATTTCAGTGAATTCTACCACGGCCATCCATCCGATGTGTTCTCTGTTGGCAAACGCGAAGGGGAACCTGACGTGGATGCGCTCATGTTTCTGGGTCACAATCCAGGATGGGCAGAGCTACATACGGTCTTTACCGGTCGGTATGATGACTTCCCGACAGGGGCCTGCACGGTGCTTGAGCGCGAAAAGGATACGGATTGGCTATCGCCGGAGAGTTGGCGCTTAAAGGACTTTATTCTGCCGCGAACGCTTGAGGCATGAAAGAAAAGCTCGTCGCCATCTGGAACTTCGCAGTGGCGCTGCTGCTTTATCCCGTCGCCTTTATCCTCTTGGTCTGGATCTGGTGGACGGATGGGAGTTGGCTTTGGGGGCTGCTAATTATCGGGCTGGTGCTGCTTCTCGATCAAACGTGGTTCTTCTTGATCAAACGGCTTTTTCGTCATCGCTCAAATGAATAGCGCCCGGATCGGAAGGGGAACCGACCGGGCGCTATAGAGTCCAATATCAAGGGGAAGATCATGGACCGTAGTCGTATTAAGGGACCTAAAATACAGACTGTTCATGTTACGCCGAAGCGATCCAGATTGGATTGCTCCGGACGTAGAAAAACTTAGTTGACCGACAAAAGCGTATCTTCATCACGTAGGAGATACAGTAGACCCATTGCGGCTGCCGCTGGTAACGCTGCCAAGAAAATCTGTCTGAAGGTATCCAGGCCCCAGATGTAGGCCTGAATGGACAGCAAAATCGCGCCGACATGCAGCACAAACATCAGACCGTAACTGATGCGTTTTTTGAACCCTGCCACGAAGGCCAGCAATAGAACGATCCAAAACACGCCAATTGCTGTGTTCAGTGCTGCCGGAATACCTGCATCCTGATGGTAATAGGTGTTGGCAATGTTGTTGATCTGCTCCGGATTGGTGAAGCGCATCACCTGCCAAGGCAGCATAAAGTAAAAGATAGAGAGCCGCGTCAGAAAGAGCGGTAGTCGAAGTTTAGGCATAGTCACCTCCCAGTTGAAACTGGGAGGCCCCTAACAGAAGAAACGCCAAAAGTGCGACACTCTGTCGTGATAACGTGTCACGTAAGTGTGAGCGTTTATGCCGCCAAAACCGTCCGGAAATCATCGGCGACAACACCCGCAGTAGCCTTCGCTGCGCCAACAACGCCCGGCACGCCTGCGCCCGGATGAGTCCCTGCCCCTGTAATGTAGAGGTTCGAAATCACATCATCCCGATTGTGCGGACGGAACCAAGCGGATTGCGTCAGGATCGGCTCGACCGAAAAAGCACTCCCCAAATGTGTGTTCATCTCATCCCGGAAGCCATAGGGCGTCAGCGTTTTCTGAACGACCAAATGCTTGCGGAGTTCCGGGAATGCATGCTCTTCCAGATAATCGATGATCTTGTTGGCATAGGCCGGACCAATCTGATCCCAGTTGATATCCGCATGCCCCAAATGCGGCACAGGGCTCAGTACGTAGTAAGACGACATGCCTTCAGGGGCCATGGACGGATCAGTCACCGTTGGGGAGTGCAAGTAGAGAGAGAAATCATCAGGGAGCTTACGCCCTTTACCAAAAATCTCAGCAATCAGTTCCTTATATCGCTGCCCCAATAAGATGGTGTGATGCTCCATCCCTTCCGGGCTTGGAATATCGAGACCGAAATAAAGCACGAAGAGCGACATGGAGTGGGACTTGCGAGTCAAAGCCTGGCCGTATTTCCGACCACGATCATGGCCTCGTAGCAGGTTCTTATAGGTATGGACCACATCGGCGTTCGAGGCGATCAGGTCGGCGTCCAGTGACCAACCATCAGCCGCTTCAACACCCGTCACACGGTCACCGTCCGTTTTAATATCGGTAATCTCAGTCGAAAGACGGAGTTCACCACCAATATCTTTGAAGAGCTGGATCAGCCCCTCTACCAGAGACCCTGTCCCGCCTTGGGCAAACCAGACGCCGCTCTTGCGCTCCAGCGCGTGGATCAGCGCGTAGATTGAACTCGTTTTGAACGGATTGCCGCCAACGAGAAGCGACTGGAACGATAAAAGCTGCCTAACCCGCTCATGTTTCACGAACTTGGAGACCATCGCATAGACGCTCTTATCCGCACGCAGACGGATGAGTTGCGGCGCAGCCTTGAGCATTTGTGAGAAATTCAGGAAGGCTGTGGTGCCTAGCTTCTCATACCCTTCGCGGTAAAGGTCCTGACTGTAGGCTAGGAACTTCCTGTAGCCTTGGACATCATCAGGATTATAGCGCGCAATCTCGGCCTCGAGCGTCGATTGATCTTCTGTGTAGTTCAGCCGATCGCCATCTTCCCATTGCAACTGGTAAAAGGGGTCAACGGGCAGAAGGGTGACATAGTCATCCATGTTCCGGCCTGCGACGGTCCAGAGTTCACGCAAGCAATCTGGGTCGGTGATCACTGTCGGACCCCCATCGAATTTGAAGCCTTTTTCCTCATAAACATAGGCCCGACCGCCGGGCTTATCGCGGTTATCGACCATTGTTGTTTGAAAGCCCATCGCTTGCAGACGGACAGCCAAGGCAATCCCGCCAAAGCCTGCGCCAATGACGATGGCGGTTGGCTTTTCCCCCGCCTTGGCTTTCGCGACCATCTCAGGATCAAGTTGCACGTTCATGAAACATCTTTCTGGGTTCGTTCACGCCGGATAAACTGGCGTTCGGAAAAATTAGCAAGTGCTTTGAGTACGGGAACAGGCGGCTTCCCGATGAGAATGCGCAACTTGTCGCGCCATGTTAAATCATTGCGGTAAAACCGTCGAATGAGACCTTCGTTCAAACCGTAGAAGCGCTGCAGGACGATGAAGCGTTTCTCGGGGGTGGCGGCCCAGAAAAACATGCGGTTGAGCAACCGCGCATAGCGTTCTCGCCGCAGATGATAGCGTCTGAACTTTGCCACAGCTCCTGGCGCTGCCTCGGCACCATCTGTCTTGATCGCTTGCGCAATGACATCTGCGACCTCGACCGCATGAGGCACAGTAAACCCGGTAGCCGCCACAGCAAATCCACCGCCAAGCCCAATCTTGGCTGATCTATCATGGCGGTCTGTCGCCATCATCATGGGTAGGACGCCTTTCTCGCGCCGGACAGTCCGATACGCGCCCCAGCCTTTGTCCTGAATATAAGACTCAAGACGCGATCCAATTTCATTTTCGGACAGGTCAGGCGTGTCGGAGAAGTAAGTGTCCTCAACCAGCAACTCATGATCAGAGAACGGCAAAAGATAGAGGAAGCGATAGCCATCAATCTGTTCGACGGTCGCATCCATAATCAGAGGACGCGATACACCGTGTGGGGCTTCTGTGCGAATGACGTGCCCGACAAATTTCTGCCATCCCGGAAATTCATCATTACGCGGCGAGTATCCCGTCGCGTCAAGATGCGGAAGAACCAGATCATCTGGTGCTGCCAGGTTCAGGTGCACACGAAGCCGACCATTGTCGATATACGGCTGAACACAGGCACGCAGCGTCTCCGAATTCCCTGTGCAATATTCAATGTTCAGTTGCCGATGACGCTCTGGGAATTTGACCTCATAATCGCTCCATCGATAGGCGACAAAAGGCGCAAACCAGTCCTGCAGGTGGGGCGGAATGTCAGGCCTTCTGGCAGCGTGGCGCTGCTTATCAGTGAATCCAGA
>JBCBGR010000089.1:0-9060 GCA_038526555.1 Pseudomonadota bacterium | reverse complement strand
GTTCGATATGGCGGGTAATCCGGTGACAGATTTTCAAATCGCGCGCGGCGAGCGTTTTGTTGTTCGCTTGGACGCCTTGGCGCAGAGTCGGAATGACGCGATGTGGGTGATCTCTGACTTGCTACCGGCTGGCGTTGAAATTGAAACAGTGCTGACTGCGGCTGATGCTGGCGATACGGGACCATTTCACTGGCTCGGAACACTCTCGGATGTAGATATGACGGAAACGCGGGATGATCGCTTTATTGCCTCGTGGCGGACACAGTCGCAATATGGCAATCAAACCCGTCGTCTCACGCTCGCTTATGTGGTCCGCGCAACAACACAAGGCGACTTTGTCTTCCCCGGCGCGCACATTGAGGACATGTATCGCCCTGAGATCATGGCGAGCACAGCGTCAGGTCGCTTGAGCGTGACGCCGCCCCCAACGCTCTAATGCCGGTGCGAGGTATCGCCATAAAAACAGGGCTTGTCGCCGCGTTCTGCGTGGTGATCTGGCTCTGCTTGCCTGTATTGCCGCATAATGCGGATGAGGTTTCCGAGGTACTCAAAGATCGAGACGGGCAGGTGCTCCATATCGGGTCCGTTGAAGAGGGGCGCATACGTCTACCCGTTGATTTGGAAGAGATTGATCCGGCCTTCATAGAGGCGCTGGTTGCGATCGAGGATCAACGCTTCTGGGACCATTCTGGCGTCGACATCTGGGCGATTGGGCGGGCGCTTCGTAGCAATCTGAGTGCCGGGCGCACCGTCTCTGGGGCGTCAACGATCACGCAGCAATTAGGGCGGCAATATCGCCCGCGTCCCCGCACAATTCCCTCCAAGTTAATTGAGGCCGCTGAAGCGTTCCGCCTGAACCTGCGGATGAGCAAATCAGAGCAGCTTGAACGTTATCTCACGCGCATTTCCTATGGCTCGAACATTGAAGGGATCGCCTCGGCATCGCGCCTCTGGCTCGGGAAAACACCAAAATATCTATCGCCGGACGAGATCGCTTTCCTGCTGGCTCTGCCGCAAGCCCCAGAGGCGCGGCGACCCGATCGCAATCCCGAAGCGGCCAAAACGGGACGTGATCGCATTTTGGATAGGATAGCCGATCTGGGTCTTTTGAGTGAAGACGAAGCCCAAGTCGCGCAATCACAACCCATTCCAACACAACGACATCGATTGCCGGATCGTGATCTCCTGGCTTTTGAAGCGATGGGTGGTGGTATCAGCACGCTGGATCAGAGTGAGCAGTCGCGTTTGTACCGCATCCTTTCGGAGTGGACTAAGAAACAGCCTGTGCCGGTGAATGCATCCGCTTTGCTGGTTCACGCACCGACACGTGAAGTTCGCGCGCTGATTGGAACGGGCGCGCGTCACCATGCCGGCGGGTGGATTGATATGACGGACCGGGTCCGCTCGCCGGGATCGACTTTGAAGCCCTTTATCTATGCGATGGCGGCTGATGACGGGCTGATGCATATGAACAGCTTGGTGCGTGACGCGCCGACCCGGTTTGGGACTTACAGGCCGCAAAATTTTACGCGTCAGTATCATGGGACGGTGACCATCCGTCAGGCCTTGCAGCACTCTTTGAATGTTCCCGCCGTCACGGCTTTGCATGCAGTCGGAGCCGATCGTTTCCGCGCCGCTCTGTCAGAGGCGGGACCAAAGACAAAAGGTGCAATCGGCGATCAGAATGGAGAGGGACTGGCCCTTGCGCTCGGCGGAACGGGGCTGAGTGCGCGTGATCTCGCGGTGCTCTACACAACGGTGGGGCAAAAGGGGGAGGCAGGACCCTTGCGCTTTAAAGCCACTGATCCTGTAGGTGATACTTATCGGCTAATGACGGAAGAAACGGCTGAGGGTTTGCTAGACGCCCTACGCGGGGCGCCAGTGCCTAAGGGATTTGCCAATATGGCGGGGGTGGGTCGCATCGCCTATAAAACCGGGACGTCTTATGGCTTTCGGGATAGTTGGGCCGCCGGGATCGCTGGGGATTATGTGATTGTGGTTTGGACGGGTCGTCCGGATGGGGCTCCGCGTCCGGGGGCGACAGGGCGGGCGTCGGCTGCGCCGATCCTCTTTGATCTTGCTGCGCCCTTTGTTGGGAATGTCTCTCATGACGAAGAGAATGTTGCTCCAAGCGCGCTAAAGTCAGTCACGTCGCCTACGGATGAAGGCCCCGTCATTCTTTTCCCCTCACATGGCGCGGAGTTGCTGCAATCCGACAGAGGGGTGTCTCTCTCGGTCGATAGTGACGAACCTGTCGAAATCTTTGTCTCAGGCGAGCCAGTCAGCCGAGAAGCCGGACTATCCATCTGGGTTCCGAAAACGCCGGGCTTTTACCGCGTGAGTGCGGTGGATCGACAAGGCCGTTCAGCGAATGCCGATATCCGTGTCGTCGCGCGTGACCAACTCGTCAACGCGCCGCCGCAATTCCGTTAAGGCCTCCGCAAACCAGTCATGTTTCTTGATCCACGCATTATTGCGCCAGGACGGATGGGGCAGGGGAATGATATCGTGCCCATAAGCGCGCCAGTTTCGAACGGTTTCCGTCAGGGTGCGTTCTGCACGCGACCCCAAATGATGTTTGACGGCATACATGCCGACTAAGAGTGTGAGCTCCACACCTGTCAGCTTATCATCGAGCTTGGATTGCCAGAGCGGCGCGCATTCGCGTCGCGATGGCAAGTCACCGCCCTTCGAATCTTGTCCCGGAAAACAGAATCCCATGGGCGTAATGGCGAAATTATCTGGATTATAAAATGTGGCGGGATTCACGCCGAGCCAATCACGCAGCCGCCGTCCAGACGGATCATTAAAGGGCAGGCTACTGGCATGCGCCAAAGTCCCTGGGGCCTGACTGATGATCCGGATTGTTGAGGCTTTGGTGGCGCGGATGATGGGGTTTGGTGTCACCGGGAGCGGCGGGGTGGCATCCGCACAGATGGTACAAGCTCGGATTTGGACAAGAAGGTGGTCAAGCTTTGACAAAATAGACCCTTTTCAGTGACGCCCAAGATAAGATGCGTCTAAGACATTCATTCGATTTGTAAGGACGTAACACGCATGAGTCACGAGACCACACCGCTCACAGGGTATGTGAAGCTGTCAGAAGCGGACATGTCTGCGCGCCTTGCAGACTTTCAGAGCTTGATGGCGAAGCGGCGCACTATTCGCGATTTCGCGGACACGCCGGTGCCGCAATCGATCATCGAGACAGCGATCAAGACAGCGGGTACCGCGCCCAGTGGGGCGAATTTCCAACCTTGGCATTTTGTGGCGATCTCGGACGCTGAAATAAAAAAAGCCATCCGTGAGGCAGCAGAAGAAGAGGAACGAGCCTTTTATGGTGGTCGGGCGTCTGATGAGTGGTTGGATGCTCTGGCGCCTCTAGGGACGGATGACCAAAAACCATTTCTGGAAACCGCGCCTTGGTTAATTGCGGTCTTTGCGCAGAAGCGTGGAGATCATGGCAAAAACTATTATGTGAACGAGTCCGTCGGACTCGCGACGGGGATGCTCATTACCGCGCTTCACTCAGTGGGATTAGGAACGCTGACCCATACACCTGCGCCTATGACATTTCTGCGGGAGATTTGCGGTCGCCCCGATACCGAAAAGCCGTTCGTCTTGCTGGTTGTTGGTTACCCCGCGGATGGCTGCACAGTTCCAACGCATGCGCTTGAAAAAAAATCGTTGGAAGAGATGAGTACCTTCCTCGTCGACTAGTCACTGGTCGATGTGATCGTAGCTGATAACGCGTTTAATCTTGTAAGTGTCGCCGTCGCGGACCCAGAGGTGGGTATAGACGCCTGTCTCAACTTTTTTGATCTCTTCACCGGGTAAGCGGAGCCAAAATGAATGCTCACCCATTTGCATGAGCCCATCTTCGCCAATTTTCCTAACGACCATGGTATCGTCATCTGACCGTCGTTCCAAATAAGGGAGTTCGCCAGATTGACGCCTCAAACAATCAGGTATTGTTCCGTCTAGAAACTCATCGACGCTCGTGGCGATGATCCCGTATTTGTCATGATAGAACTCCAGATCATCCGCCATGATTTCGCGAAGCCTGTCACCGTCACAGGTTAGGAAAGCCGCTTCAAAGATATCCGCATCAAGTTGCCTAATCTGAGAGGTCGTTTCTTCATCGGCTTCTAAAACAGGGGGCTGACTGGCTTTAGAGGGTGTGCAGCCAAGAACACAGAAACTGGCGCTCAAGAAAAATAGGAAAGTTCGACTCATTGTTGAAGCGTAAGCGTGATTTTCAGGATGACAAGGCGCGATCCAAAATAGCAGGATCAACATTACCACCAGAGAGTATCACGACCACGCGCTTGTAACTGTCCGGAAGTCGTCTCGTCATCACCGCCGCCATGGCTGCGGCCCCACCGGGTTCGAGCGCGACATTTAGATGAGTTTTGGCGAGTTTCATCGCGAAGAGACAATCCTCGTCGGTCACATCAAAAACGTCTTTCAGAGATATAGCGTTGATGGGCCAGGTCAGCTCGCCGGGAATAGGTGTCATGATGGCATCGCAAAGCGTCGGGCCGGGATTGCCGATCCGTGTCCGCTTTCCGTTTTCAAGGCTCATTTGGTGATCATTATAGCCAGCAGGTTCTGCGCCAAAGATATGGGTGCCGGGCCTTTCTGTTCCCATGGCGAGGCTAATGCCTGCACAAAGGCCGCCGCCGCCGATGCAGGTGACTAAGGCATCAAATTCATGGCCTGAACGCGCGATTTCCAACCCGACAGTACCTTGGCCTGCAATGATGAACGGGTCATCATAGGAGGGAACAAGCGTTCGACCATCCCGTTTGGCAATGTCAGCGGCAATGTCCTCCCGGCTCTCGGTTAGGCGCTTATATTCGACGATTGTCGCCCCATCGCGCAGCACGCCGTCAACTTTGATCCGTGGGGCATCGGACGGCATGACGATAATCGCATCAATTCCTAGTTCTTTGGCAGCGCGCGCAACGCCTTGCGCGTGATTGCCCGATGAAAAAGCCACAACGCCTTTGGCTTTTTCAGCCTCGCTCATGGCGGCGAGGCGGTTTCGAGCCCCGCGATACTTAAACGCCCCGACATGCTGCAAGCATTCCGCTTTGAAGTGTAGTTCAGCCCCAGCGATCTTATCGACCGCATCCGACCGCAAAAGCGGTGTTTTCACCGCAAAACCGTCGATACGGGCAGCGGCTTCCAACACATCTTCGTAAGTCGGTGCGACCATATCGCTCTCCTTATTGACCCGGTGCTCCATGTCTGAAAAAGACATCGACAATCAAGAGTAACAAATGTTTGGGGAGCCTGTTTATGCAAGGCCTTATGATGAGCCGCGAGCTCATGATTTCCGATTTGATTGAGCATGCGGCAAAAGTCCATGCGAAACGCAAAATTGTCTCTGTCAATTCAGATATGACCCAGCACCGCTATGGTTGGGCTGACTGCGCCGTGCGTGTTCGTAAGCTGGCGAATGCATTGCTGGACGCAGGCGTGAAGACAGGTGACCGGATTGCGACGATTGCTTGGAACAATCATCGTCATATTGAGATTTATTACGCGGTCAGCTCGATCGGTGCGATCGTTCACACCATCAATCCGCGTCTTAAGCCTGAGCAGATTGCTTGGATGGTGAACCATGCCGAAGATCGCTACGTCATGTTCGATACGACTTTTGCGCCGATTGCGGCGGGTATTCACAAAGCCTGTCCAACCGTCGAGAAGTGGGTCAGCCTGACCGATGATGCGGGTAAGCCAGACAGCGTGCCTTTCGCCGAAGACTATGAAAGCTTAATCGCTGACGCGTCTGAAACCATCGAATGGCCGCGTTTTGATGAAAATACGGCGTGTACGCTCTGTTACACATCGGGCACGACTGGCGATCCGAAAGGTGTTCTTTACAGCCACCGTTCAACCATTCTTCACGCGATGGCGGGTTGTGCGACGGACGTCATTGGCGGCGGTGGCGGTGACACCATCCTCGGTGTTGTTCCCATGTTCCACGTGTCAGCCTGGGGTCTGGTCTATTCGGCGGCAATGGTGGGCGCGAAGCTGGCCATGCCAGGTCCGGGTTTGGATGGCCCTAATCTGACCAACCTGATCCAGAGCGAAGGCGTCACACTGATGGCGGGTGTCCCGACCGTTTGGCTTGGTATTTACAATCACTGCAAAGCTGAAGGTATCAAGCTTCCCAATGTGAAGAAGGCGCTCGTTGGTGGTTCTGCGCTACCTGAAAGCTTGCTCCGTGCCTACGAGCTCGAGCTGGGCATTCCGATGCAACAGGGCTGGGGTATGACGGAAACGTCGCCGCTGGGATCAACCTATGCACCGCACCCAGACACAGATCTCGATGACTACGAAGCCACCGTGAAGCATAAGCTCTATGCCGGGCGTCGTATCTACGGTGTGGAAATGCGTATCGTCGATGATGAAGGTAATATTCTACCCGAAGACGGCGAGGCGACGGGCCACTTGCAAGTCCGTGGGCCTTGGGTGGCCTCAGGCTACTTCAAGGGCGCGGGCTCTGACGCCTTCACCGACGATGGCTGGTTCGCGACAGGTGACGTGTCTGCGCTCCACCCCGAAGGTTACATGGAGATCACCGACCGTTCGAAAGATGTGATCAAGTCCGGCGGCGAGTGGGTCTCCTCGATTGAAGTCGAAAACGCCGCCTGCGATCACCCTGAAGTCGCGATGGCCGCGTGTATCGGGGTACGTCACGAAAAATGGCAAGAGCGTCCCATGCTGATCGTTCAGCCTGTTCCAGGCAAGACGCCTGATACGGACGAGATTAAAGCCTGTATCGCCAATAAGTGCGCGAAATGGTGGATGCCCGACGCGATCGTCTTTGAAGACGAGTTACCGCTTGGCGCGACGGGTAAAATCCTCAAGCGTGAGTTGAAGGTCAAATATAAAGACTTTGACCTCGAAGGTGCAGCGTAACCTCCCATAGTCCTTTACGCGTTGTAATTGCGGCGCTCTACGCCGTTTTTCTTGTTGGATGTGCCACTCGTCTGAATGACGGGGCGCCGCCTGAGATTCACACGCTTGTTTTGAGCTGTGCCGTCGATGAAGGCGGGCGTTGGGTGTCTCGTCTTTCCATCGTGGCTTCTGACGAGACTTACGATTACGGGCTGACCACTGCTCACAGCATGATGGACCAGAGCAATTGCACGGTCTCTGATGATGGCCATGACCGGAAATCAGTCTTGGCCCATCGTCTCTCTCCAAGCTACGATCCCGAAGTCCCGACATCCGCATTCGAGGATTGGTCCGTCATCAAGTTCAAATCATTTGATCGACCCGGTGTCTATCGTTTCAATATCCAAGAGGCTGTCGGCGGCGATGAGACGATCAAGACAGCCTTCATCCCAAGAGGACGAGGTCGACTCGTCAATGAGAAACCTTGTTCCATCAACTACCGCGATGCGCGTGTGCCGCCGCTCGGAGACCGAGTGGCTTATCCAACTCATGATTGCCGGACGCAGGGTGGGCAGTCGGGTACGCCGATGACCGTGGTGGGAGATGATGGAACGCTTGGCCTATTCGGGATTAATACAGGCCGGACTTTCTTCTACTCCGAATGGAACGGGCAGGGGCCCCGCTGGTACGGACGCTTTATCCCGCTGACCCCTGATCGTATCACAGCGATCCAAGCTGAACTCAATGAGCTCAGAGTCGAGGAATGATGCGTCCGAGAATGAGTGCCGTTTAGCTTAGGTCAGGAAACCCATCGCAAACAAAACAAGCAAGGTGTAAATCGCGATGCCCGCTGCGATCAGCACGACCTGAGAGTTCTTAGAGACGGTTGCCTTGGCGATGGATGTCATCTGATAGATGAGATCTGGCCACGTGTAGGAGACAAAGTCGCCTTGTGTGAAGACAGCTTTGATACGGCCTTCTCCATCGACAACCGGGAGTCGGCGGAAGCGTTCATTCGACATGATGCGCAGCCAGTCGAGCATATCGTCTGTTTCGCGGGCTAGTCTGGGGTTCTCTGTCATGATCGCGGACAGGGGTGTTTTCTTTGCGTCCAAGCCTTTTCCGACAAGCTTGTTCATGATGTCACGTTCTGTGACGACACCGATGACTTTCTCGTCTGCATCCACCACGATCACAGAGCCATAATTCTTTTCCGACATGGCCGATACGGCGTCAGCGACCATTGTGTCGGGTGTTCGCGTCAGAGGGCGTTGCTTTGACTCATATTCAGGGCGGTCCATCAGTCGGTTGCCCGGTTTAACGTCGCGTTTGGTCATCAGTAAGCCCTCCGAAAATTCAAATACAAAGATGCGAACAGCGACTTGGCCGCAAGCATAATATCATTTGTTACGAATTTTCTGGCGTTACCGATTGATGAACGGCGGGCCGACGCGTTTGTAAGGTCTCCTTATTGCCGTGTCGGGCAGACTTGAAAGAGGCGTCCTCGCTCCGTGATCAGGATGATGCCGAGCGAAATCATGCCCAGCGCCACATAGCCCCAGAGTATCGGGATCACCGTGCCATTGAACTGTTGCGCAATGGCTAGCCCGATCAGGCTTGCGCCTGTTGATGTGAAGAAGCCATAAACGGCATTGGCCGTTCCCGCGATATCGCCCATGGGCTCAAGGGCCAGGGACGCGAAATTCGCCCCCATCATGCCGAAGCAAGCGAAAGCCACGATGAAGAGGCCATAGAAGACCCAGAAGCTCTCTCCAAAGAACGTCATGTAGGCGAGGTTGAGAAGGCTGGAGCCAATAAATATAACGACCATGGTATGGCTGATTGGGCGCATCCCAAACCGCTCAACAATGCGGCTGTTGAGGTAGTTCATCACGGCCAGGCCACCTGCAATGCCTGCGAAATAGGCCCAGAATAGATCGCCGCGGCCAAAGACTTCATCAAAGACTTGTTCGCTGGCCGCGATAAAGGCGAAGAGCGATCCGAAGATGACACCGGACGCGCACATATATCCGAAACTTGTCCGGTGACTAAAGACGCGCCGGAACCCTTCGAAGACGTTCGCAATATTGATCGGGCGGGGTTCACGCATTGTCGCCGGAAGTCTGAAACCCGTCCAAATAAAGACGA
>JBCBGR010000088.1:0-9086 GCA_038526555.1 Pseudomonadota bacterium | reverse complement strand
TGCGCGCGGAATTCAATGCCCAGATGGTCCAATGCGCGCCGTTCTGGAATGCCTCGGCGTTCAGGACGTTGTGGCCAAGTCTGTCGGCACATCGAACCCATACAACATGGTTCGTGCGACATTTGACGCGCTAAAGCGTATGGAAAGCCCCCGCACAGTGGCGGCCAAGCGTGGCAAGAAAGTCGCTGACATCATTGAGCGTCGTAACGATGGTGCGTCCGCTCCTGAAGCGATTGAGGCGTAAGTCATGGCCGCAAAGAAAACACTCAAAGTCCGCCAGACGGGCTCACCGATCCGTCGTAAGCCGGATCAGCGCGCCACACTCGTCGGTCTCGGCCTGAATAAAATCGGTCGTGTTCGCGAGTTGGAAGATACACCGTCTGTCCGCGGAATGATCAATAAGGTCTCCCACATGGTGGAGATCGTCGAAGAGTAATTAAGAGGCCCGATCCTTTCGGGCCTTTTACTCATAATCTCCAAGCCGGCTGGATTTGTTGCCGGTGACGCCGAAGCGCTCACACGGGTGAGGGTAGGCGGAGAAAGGTAAAATACAATGCGTTTGAACGAACTTTCAGACAATCCGGGCGCCACAAAAGCCCGCAAGCGTGTCGGTCGTGGTATCGGCTCTGGTAAAGGCAAAACAGCCGGTCGCGGTGTCAAGGGTCAGAAGTCCCGGAGCGGTGTCTCCATTAACGGCTTCGAGGGCGGTCAAATGCCGATCCACATGCGCCTGCCAAAGCGTGGCTTCAACAAGCCCAACCGCAAGCGTTATGCCGAACTGTCCATCGCAAACCTTGAGCGTGCTGTCCAAGCGGGCAAGATCAAGGCTGGCGACAAGCTGACAGCTGAAGCTCTGGTTAAAGCGGGCGTGATCCGTCGTTCCTTCGATGGTGTTCGCGTTATCGGCAATGGCGATCTGTCAGCCGCGCTCGACTTGCACGTCGCGTCCGCCACAAAAGGCGCACAAGCGATTGTTGAAGGCGCTAAAGGTTCCATCACAGTCGTTGAGGGTAAGCCTGAGCGTGTCACACGCGACAAGGACGCTGTAGCGGCCAAGCCAAAAGTCAAAAAGGCCGCTCCGAAAAAAGCGGCGGCTCCTAAAGTTGAAGCGGCTGAAAAGAAGGCTCCTGCCAAAAAAGAAGCCAAGCCAGCGGCTAAGAGCTCCGGTTACGATTACCTCGGTAAAACACGCGAATTTGACGCGGACGCCGATGAAGCTGTCGTCGCTAAGATCGAGAAATATCTCGGCGCATCACTGTCGAACAAGGACGCGAAATTCGTCTCTTGCGGTGACGAGACTGAGCTTGAGACAATCGTCAAAGGTTTCATGAAGAAGAAAATGGGTGTCGACGACAAGGACGCGGCCATGGAAAAGGTCCAAGCCGTCTGCGAGACCATGAAGCCACACCGGATGAAAAATCGGGTGACCTTCTACTACCTGCTGGCCAAAAACGAAGGCAAGCTTGGCGAGTTTTAAACAGAACTCGATATCGAATTGAAAACCCCGTCATTATGGCGGGGTTTTTTATTGTCTTATTGCGACGCGTGCTCTGCGAACCAGGTGAGGGCTGCACGGAGTGCCGGATCATTCCCGTCTTCATCTCTATCCGCGGACATAAGCGGCTGATCGGCGAGAAAATCCTCGCGAGGCGTCCCGTCCATATGTGAGAGCTTTTCGCGTCCCAGATCAATTTTGATCTGATTGTCTGCGTAAGAGAGATTGATCAGGCCGCCGAGCAGGTCTCCCATGTCTGAGGCGATCACGTGAGCATCGGCAGCCGCGTCCAAGCCAATCACGATGCCTTCACCCATACTACCCGTCCAAGGTCCGCCTAAGACAACGAGCGGAACGTCGATAAAGGGTGCGCGCGGGAGCACATGCTCAACAGATCGGCGGGGCACGCCGAATTCCCGCTCCATCGAAGGATAGTCATGGATCTGATAGGCTGTGGGTTCGCTTACAAATTGTCCCATAAGCGCTTGGGCGACGGTCGTATTGCCGCCACTCGGTGTGTTGCGCATGTCCAGAATGAACCCGTTGACCGGACCAAGCTTTTCAAACGCCTCATCGAACTCTGCCACCATGGCATTATCCCCCAGACGGTTATTGATCCGCATGCGCGCAATACCTTCGGCAGGATAATCAATCTCGATCGGGGGTAGGTTGGATACGGTTCTTGCAAATCCAGCGGGCGAAGGGAGGGTTAGTACGATCACGTCTCCAGCAGGGTTCTGAAGGCGAAGACGGCGCTCTTGCCCAATGCGACCATTCGCGATGAGTGTTGCCACATAATCGCGTTGTTGAGGGGTGATATCGCTCAGAAGCCCCTCGAAGACTTGCTCAATTGATGGCGACAGAGGCTTGTCATTCACCTCTAAAAGTCTCCAACCCGGGCGAATGTCAGCCGCGTCAGCAGCCGAACCTGCTCTAACATCGATGATGTTGAAATTGTCGCCGCCGACGATGAGATCAGACGATGTTGGGATAATGTTGAAGTCAGTCTTATCAAACGGTCCGACGATGAAATGGGGATCGGTGAACGCAAATGTAGCGCGGTGTAGCTCGACTCTGAAAGCCTCCACATTCTCACTCTGAATAAGTCGTTCCCCTAAGCGGTCCAGATAGGCCTCGCTGTCAAAATCGTCGCGGTCCAGATAGGCATAGAAGAGTTCGATATCGGCGCGGATTTGTTCCCAAAGTTCAGACGCATTGAAGGTGGGTGCTGGGGATGAGATGGTCTCTTTGGGTTGGGGGCTACAAGCCCAAAGCCCTGTAGCGGCTGTGGTCATTATGATGACACGGCTCAACGCCGCTTTCGCAATCGAAACGCCCATTCAGATCACTTCGCAGGCTCAGATAAGCCGGTCAACGCGACACGCACGCCATGATCGTCTTCTCCAGTGTAAACTTGATCTGCCCACGACCTCTTCACACGCCTTTGTGTGCTTGCTAGGGCAAACCTTCTTCATTGCAGGCCTTTTACAGGTAGGGCAGCGTCCCTAACTGTGACAAAAGGGATTTAAGGCCTGCCGATTATGGCTCGCCCCCGTGCGACAAGGGACCTATCCATCATGGTATCAGCCGCCGAACAGCTTGCGCAGAATTTCCGGCCCGGAACGTTCCTGAAGGCCAAAGAACTGCAGCAGCGCCTCCTCTTCACGCTGGGTATTCTGATTATTTATCGCCTAGGAACCTATATCCCGGTGCCGGGTGTCGATCTGAGTGTGTTTCAGGGCTTCCTCGATGGGGGTACAGCGGGTGGCTTTGGTGATCGCTTGAACATGTTTGCAGGCGGTGCAGTGGAGCGTATGGCTGTCTTTGCGCTGAACGTGATGCCCTACATTTCCGCGTCGATTATCATGACGTTGATGAAGGGCTCTATCCCGAGCCTGAAAGAACTGGACCGCGAAGGCCAGCAAGGTCGACAACAAATCAATCAGTATACGCGCTATCTGACACTCGTTCTGGCGGCGTTCCAAGCCTTTGGTGTGGCCAAGCTGATTGAGCGTTCCGGTGCAGCCATTGATCCGGGCCTCTTCTTCCAAGCCTCGACCGTCATTACGCTTGTTGGTGGCACCATGTTCCTGATGTGGCTGGGTGAGCAAGTGACGGCGCGTGGCGTGGGTAATGGTGTCTCACTGATCATCTTTGCCGGGATCGTGGCGGAACTACCGCGCGCTATTTTCCAAGTTTTCTCGCTGAACAGTTCATCCTCTGTGGTCTCCACGCAGTTGCTGATCTTCCTGATTGTGATGTTTATCGCGCTGTCCATGTTGATTGTTTATGTGGAGCGAGCACAGCGAAGGCTGCTTGTGCAATATCCGAAGCGACAAATGGCGAATGGGCGTCAGTTTGGCGGCGAAAGCTCTTTCATGCCGCTAAAGCTGAACACAGCCGGTGTCATACCGCCGATCTTCGCCAGCTCTCTGTTGATCCTGCCGACGACATTGGCGCCACTCATGTTGGGCCAAGACGGCTCGGGCGCATCTGGCATTGCAACGACGCTTCTGGCCGCCCTCGGTTATGGTCAACCGATCTATCTAGCTCTGTACGCCGTGCTGATTATCTTCTTCTGTTACTTCTACGTGCCTTACGTTTTTAAGCCCGATGATGTGGCGGATAATCTGCGTAAGAACGGTGGCTTCCTTCCCGGTATACGTCCCGGTGCGCGGACAGCAGACTACCTGTCTTATGTCCTCAGCCGACTAACCTTCATTGGTGCCTTCTACGTGGCGTTCGTTTGTGTTGTGCCAGAGATCGTGATCGCACAGAATGACGGTATCCCACCCTCTGTTGCCATGCTGATTGGCGGGATGAGCCTTCTGATTATTGTCTCTGTGACGCTCGATACGGTCGCACAGATTCAGTCACATTTGATTGCCCACCAATATGAAGGGCTGATCAAGAAATCACGGATGCGCCGTCGCTCTAAAAAATCGTAAGATTCGACGAATGGCGTAGCCAAAAGGGCTAGCCATTCGTCCGTGAACACGGCAACAGCGCGTCTTAGGATTTCGAGGGGATCACCATGTCAACCAATGCTCAAAAGCTGAACCTGATTCTGTTCGGCCCCCCGGCAGCCGGTAAAGGAACACAGGCGAAAAAGCTGGTCGCAGACCATGGACTGATCCAGCTTTCCACAGGTGACATGCTCCGTGCAGCCGTCGCGTCCGGTTCAGAACTGGGTGTTCGCGTGAAAGGCATTATGGATCGTGGCGATTTGGTCTCCGATGATATCGTCATCGCGCTGATCGAAGAGCAGATTGAGAATAACTCAGATGCACCGGGTTTCATCTATGATGGTTTCCCCCGCACCGTGCCGCAGGCGGTTGCGCTGGATACAGCCCTCGATGCACGCGGCATGAAAATCGACTCCGTCATTCGTCTGAAAGTCGACGATGAGGCCCTGATGACACGGATCGAAACGCGCTTTAAGGAGCAGGGCCGCAAGGACGATAACCCAGAAAGCTTCAAGATCCGACTTGGCAATTATAATGACCAGACTGCGCCGCTGCTGCCCTATTATGCGGAGCAGGGGAAACTCTCAGAAGTGGACGGGATGCAAAGCATTGAGAATGTCTCTGAGCAAATTGCCAAAGTGCTGGAGATGATCCAGTCTGCATAGGGCAAACACCTAACGCAACAGGGGTAAAAAGGCGGGCTTAAACACTGTATCAGAGTCAGTGCTTCCGGTTGACTGTTTGCAGACTCAGGACTATGTGACCGCCTTCGCGATGTGACGGCGCGTAATCCGTCTATTTCCCAATGGGAAAACTCACACAAGAGACCTAGCGTGCAGCGGGTCGAAGCGGTCCCGGCCACGGTGGCGGAGGGGCTCGCCAGGCGAGAGAGGAAAGCCGATTATGGCTCGTATAGCCGGGGTTAACATCCCCACAAACAAGCGCGTGCTGATTGCCCTGCGCTACATTCACGGCATTGGCCCCGCCAAAGCAAAAGAAATCTGCGACGCAGTTGGCATTGCCTCTGATCGTCGTGTGCAAGACCTGACAGATGCTGAAGTTCTCAGCATTCGCGAAACGATTGACCGCGACCATATGGTTGAAGGTGATCTGCGCCGCGAAGTCAGCCAGAACATCAAGCGTCTTATGGATATGGGTAACTACCGTGGCCTGCGTCACCGTCGTGGTCTGCCTGTTCGCGGTCAGCGCACGCACACAAATGCCCGCACCCGCAAAGGTCCCGCTAAGCCGATCGCCGGTAAGAAGAAGTAAGGTAGGATAAGATGGCCAAGGAACCCGGTCGCGTCCGCCGCGCGGATCGCAAGAATATCACGTCAGGCGTTGCCCACGTGAATTCAACATTCAACAACACAATTATCACCATCGCTGACGCGCAAGGAAACGCTGTTTCCTGGTCGTCTGCCGGTGCCATGGGCTTTAAAGGCTCTCGTAAGTCGACACCTTATGCGGCACAGGTTGCTGCGGAAGATGCGGCCAAGAAAGCCATGGAACACGGCATGAATACGCTGGAAGTCAATGTGAACGGTCCAGGCTCTGGTCGTGAATCGGCTGTCCGCGCGCTGCAGGCTGCTGGCTTCACAATCACGACAATCCGTGACGTGACACCCATCCCGCACAATGGGTGCCGCCCACCAAAGCGTCGCCGCGTCTAAACTGGTCCCGTTGGTGGGCCGGTCTAACGGTCCACCCATCCTCATCAGTGCGGGTTAGGAGACGTCCTGACACCGCGCTTCGCCTCTAGCTCAAGAGGCTGTCCCAAGAGAAGGACACGTAATGATTGAAAAAAATTGGCAGGAACTGATCCGTCCGATCAACCCTGAAATTGAACCTGGCCGCAATCCGGAGCGCAAAGCCACAATCACGGCTGAACCGCTCGAGCGTGGCTTTGGTATGACACTCGGCAACGCCCTGCGTCGCGTGCTGTTGTCCAGCCTGCAAGGCTCAGCCGTCTCCGCCGTGCAGATTGATGGTATCGTCCACGAGTTCACATCCATTCCGGGTGTGCGCGAAGACGTCACTAACATCATCCTGAACATGAAAGGTCTGACCGTTCGCTTGAACAATGAGGGCCCGAAAAAGGTTCTCCTGCGCAAGCAGGGTGCCGGTCCTGTTACCGGTCACGACATTGAAGAAACAGCTGACGTTGAGATCCTCAACAAGGACCACATCATCTGCACAGCAGACGAAGGCGCTGATATCCGGATGGAACTGACCGTCACATCTGGCAAAGGCTACGTGCCTGCAGCGGCGTCTCGTCCAGAAGATGCGCCGATTGGCCTGATCTCTGTTGATGCGCTCTACTCGCCCGTCAAGCGCGTGGCTTACCGTGTGGAAGACACACGCGAAGGTCAGGTGCTGGATTATGACAAGCTGCTGATCGATATTGAAACCAACGGTGCTGTCTCACCAGAAGATGCCGTCGCTGTTGCGGCTCGTATCCTGCAGGACCAGTTCCAGGTCTTCGTCAACTTTGACGATCCGGAAGACACTGTCCGCGGTGAAGAGAAGCCAGAACTCGACTTCAACCCAGCGCTTCTGCGCAAGGTTGACGAGCTGGAACTTTCTGTCCGTTCGGCCAATTGCCTCAAGAACGACAATATCGTTTACATTGGTGACCTGATTCAGAAATCCGAAGCTGAAATGCTTCGTACTCCGAACTTCGGTCGTAAGTCCCTTAACGAAATTAAGGAAGTTCTGGCCGCTATGGGTCTGCATCTCGGTATGGATGCCCCGAACTGGCCACCAGAAAATATTGAAGAACTCGCCAAGAAATACGACGATCATATCTAGGCCCGCGCCTGGATATTGAACGCACGTTTTAAAGCTGAAGGAATAGAGAAATGCGCCATCGCATTGCCCATCGCAAACTAAACCGCACCGCCAGCCACCGCAAAGCCATGTTTGCCAACATGTCCAGCAGTCTGGTTGAACATGAGCAGATCGTCACAACTCTGCCCAAAGCCAAAGAGCTTCGTCCCTTCGTGGAAAAGCTTGTCACGCTCGCCAAAAAGGGTGATCTGAACTCCCGCCGGATCGCGATCGCTCGCATGCGCAACAAAGAGCAGGCCAAGAAGCTCTTTGACGTGATTGGCCCTCGCTATGCTGACCGTCAGGGCGGCTATATCCGGATCATGAAAGCGGGTTTCCGCTACGGTGATAACGCCCCTATGGCTGTCATCGAATTCGTGGATCGCGACGAAGAGGCCAAAGGCAAGATTGACCGTGAGCGCGCGGAAGCCGCTGACGCGTAAGTCACTCTCCGAGCTGGCCTCGCGTCAGTCTCGGATCTGAATAACATAGCCCGTCCCTTCGTGGGGTGGGCTTTTTTTGTGCGTTGCGAGGAGCCCTCCTCTGTCGCATAGGCTGGCTCATGACTCTCGATGATCTTAAACGCCAGGCCGCAAACACGCCCGCAATTCTGTCTTTGTTTAACGCGGAGCCCGATCGGATGACGCGCATGGCGCTTACCCTAGGGCCTCTCCGCGTCGATTTTTCAAAACAGGCTGTGTCCCAATCAGATCTCGCTGCCCTAATGGAGTTAGCAGACACAAAAAGGCTCTCAGATTGGCGCACGAGTTTGTTTGCGGGGGAGCCAATCAACACGTCCGAAGACCGAGCCGTCCTTCATACGGCCTTGCGCGGCGTGGGTGGGGACGCTGTGGCAGATGACGTGATACAGATGCGCCAGCGGATTGCCACTTTCGCAGACGAGATTCGAGCGTCAGAGCGATTTGATGATATCGTCCATATCGGGATTGGCGGCTCTGATTTAGGCCCGCGTCTGGTCGCCGACGGGTTCGGGGCGACGTTGGAGGCAAAGCCAAGGCTCCATTTTGCCAATAATGTCGACGCAGCGTCCGTGAATGACGCTCTAAAAGGCCTCAACCCGAACCGGACGATGGTCATTGTTGTGTCCAAGAGCTTCGGCACGCAGGAAACCAAAATGAATGCGGAATCAGTCAGGGCTTGGCTGATCGAGGCGGGCTGTTCGCCCGTTGATCATGTTCTGGCCGTGACGGCCAACCGGGACAGGGCTGTGGCCTTTGGAATCAATTCTGAGAACGTCTTTGATTTCTGGGACTGGGTGGGCGGACGCTACTCGGTCTGGTCGGCGGTCGGCCTTTCGCTTGCCATTGCCTTCGGCCCGGACGCCTTTGGCGAAATGTTGGACGGGGCCGCCATGATGGACGCGCATTTCCGGGATGCGCCGTTCTCAGAGAATATTCCAGTGCTGATGGGACTGATCGGCGTCTGGAACCGCAACGCGCTCGGCTATGACAGTCTGGCCGTTATTCCTTATAGTCGCCGCCTGCGAAAGCTCACCGCCTTTCTGCAACAGCTGGAAATGGAAAGTAATGGGAAGAGCGCGAGCCGCGATGGACAGGCGCTGGACCTGACTTGCCCGGTCATCTGGGGCGATGAAGGCACGAATGGACAGCATGCCTTCTTCCAATGGTTACATCAGGGAACGCCGGGGGCGCCTGTCGATTTCGTGGCCGTCCTCAAAGATCATGAAGGCCGCCCGGATCATCACAAGGCGCTTCTGGCCAATTGCTTTGCCCAGAGTGAAGCGCTGTTGGTCGAGATCAGATCGGTCCGAATTT
>JBCBGR010000087.1:0-9144 GCA_038526555.1 Pseudomonadota bacterium | reverse complement strand
TGATTACTCTTCGCGGTAATTTCCAGCATCGTGACCGCTTTGCTTACACGGATAACAACCTTGGCTTTGTCCAAGCATTGGATCGCCTAGACGCATCTCTGACTTATAGTGTCGAGAATGATAACGGCCAACGCATTTCTGTCTCCGCCTTTGGCCGGAACCTGCTGGATGAAGTCCAAGTCGGTGGTGACACACAGTTGCCATTCCCAACGGCGCGTTCGACTTTCCAAGCCGTTCCGTTTGCTAATAACCCGCAGTTCGGCACATTCAGCCCGCTGAAAAAGGGTAAGGTCTTCGGGATCGAGCTGAACATCGAAGGCTAATCAAAGCTTGAATAGTTTTAAGAGGCTCCGCTTCGGCGGGGCCTTTTTGTTTTCGTGATCACATTCGAGAGAGGCTTGCGGGCTGTTATTGAAAGGAAAGAGCGCTCAGTCGTATGAAGGAGCAGAAACTTGCGTCCCTTCAGGAGCCTCACATGTCTGTATCCTTCAAAACGGTCTGCCTCACGGCGGTCGCTACCCTTCTTCCGCTCAGTGCTTCGGCACAAATGACTGTCACTGGTACGGCCGGAACGACCGCGCAACTGGAAGAACTCGCGACGTTTGACGGCGCCTGGGCGATGACCTTCCTGCCCGATGGTCGTTCGCTAGTGACCGAGCAGGGCGGCAATATCTGGCTACTGAACCAGCGCTTCGCCAAGATTGCCCGCATCGGCAATGCCCCCGACGTGATTGAGCGTAATCAGGGCGGGATGGGCGATATCATCATTGATCCTGACTTTGAGAATAACCAGACAGTCTATCTCTCTTATGTGGAGCGCGATGACGACAATCCGCGCCTGTCTGGCGCGGCTGTTGAGCGCGCGACATTGCGTCTGACCGCGAATGGCGGATCGCTGGAAGATCGTGAAGTCATCTGGCGGCAATTCCCGAAGCGCACCGGTAATGGCCACTACGGGCATCGCTTGGTGATTTCACCCGATAATGCAGAAGGCGGCGGTGGTTACCTGTTCATTACATCCGGCGATCGGCAGCACTTCACCCCATCACAGGATATGGATTCGAACATTGGCAAGATGCTTCGCGTGAATAAGGATGGGACCCCGGCCGAAGGTAATCCCTTTTACGGGCAGGGCGGTGTGACCGATGAAATCTGGTCGCTCGGTCACCGCAACCCGCTTGGGATTGATTTTGATGCGGAGGGCCGTCTCTGGTCGCACGAAATGGGCCCGGCGCATGGGGATGAGCTGAACCTGATCATTCGCTCGGAAAATTATGGCTATCCAGTTGTCTCCAACGGCGATCACTATTCCGGCAAGGAAATCCCGGACCATGTCGACTTTCCGATTTATGAGCACCCCGCCACCTGGTGGGAAACAGCCATCAGTCCCGCTGGCTTTGTGATCTATAAGAGTGACGAAATGCCGGAATTTACAGGCGACGGCTTTATTGGCGGCCTGTCCAGCCAAGCGCTCGTTCGCATCGTCTTTGATGAAGAGAAGATTGAGGCCGTCTCCAACTCACCGTCTCAAGATGATCGTCGCCGCACCATTGCGGTCGAAGCCGAGCGCTTTGAATGGGATGCCCGCATTCGTGAGGTCGAAGAGGGTCCTGACGGCGCACTTTATATCCTCGAAGATAACGAAGGGCGCTTGCTGCGCCTGACTACAGGATAAGGTCTGAAAATCGCATACGATCATGTTCGGATGCGATAGCGTTAGAAAACTCTAGTCATCATTATCGGTTGTGACGACGTCGGTTAGCCCTAATTCGTTAGCGGCTCGGGTTGCGACGCCCGCTGATCGCCATGCCGTCCCACCTGCAATCTGTTCCATTTCTTCGATAGACAGTTCACGCATTGCTATACCCTTAAAGTTTAATTCGTCAGAAAAACACCTGCCAGATTAGCACTAACGCGTCTTGCCTTCATAACAAGCCTAATCTTATCCAATTAGCGGATAGGTCGCTTCCAGATCGTAGCGGTTGGGACCGTTTTTTGTTTTCCAGCTGCTATAAAGGCGGAATTGGTCCACCAGAAACGGGCCGATCTCTGTCCCTGCATGACGTTGCTCAAATGTGGCCAACTTTTCCAGATCCGGAAAGGGTTTGAGATAAGCGAGTGTCAGGTGCGGGCGGTATTCGCGCCGTTCCATGGGAATGTTCAGCTCACGCGCGACCCGCTTACAGTGTTTGTGAAGTGCGGTGAGCGCGGGATCATTACCGACCTTGAGATGGATTTGATGTGGCTCCGCCCGGCCAAAATGTCCGGCGCCCTTCAAAGTCAATTCCATGGAGGAGAGTGGTCGTCGTGCCAGCTCTTCGTCTAACTCTTCTGCGAGGGGTTCTGCCACCTCACCAAAATAGCCGACCGTGATGTGCAGCTTTTCTGGCCCGCTCCAACGCGCGCCGGGTACGCCTTTTTGCAGGCGCGTAACGGCCTTGATCACACCGGAAGGCGGGCGAATGGCGGCGAAGAGGATCAAGGAAAACGTCTATCGACCCTCTATCGGCCCATTGGACAGCGATAGGTTTTGTGCAGGCGGTCCGCCTCTTTTTCCATCTGGTCCGTCCAGACGATATCGTGGGCGTCAATATTGTCTTTGAGCTGTTCCATCGTGGTTGCACCAATAATGTTTGATGTGACAAAGTCCCGGCTTTCCACGAACTTCAGCGCAAACTGTGTCGGCGTGAGTCCGAGCTCACGCGCCGTTGTGTTGGCATCGATCCAGCTTTTAGAGTTTTTGAGATAGTTGCTCATGAACCCATCAAAGAGCGCGCCGCGAGAGCCCTCTGGTGCGACCCCTGAATCATATTTCCCGGTTAGGATACCCATGGCGAGGGGCGAGTAAGCGAGCAGGCCGATCTTTTCACGCATGGCGACTTCGGCGCGGTCATAATCGAACCGTCTTGCAATCAGCGAATAGACACACTGATTGCTCTGAACGCGCGGCAGCCCATGCGCGTCAGCCAGGCTCGCAAATTTCATCATGCCCCAGGCGGATTCATTCGACAGGGCGATATGACGGATGCGCCCGGCGTCCACGTGGCGCTGTAGCGTCTCCAGAATGTCGAGCAGCGGCACCATCTCGTGTTCATCATAATCGCGGTAGCTATGCATGCCGAAGGCGGGCAGGTTTCGGTCCGGCCAGTGAAGCTGGTAAAGATCGATATAGTCCGTCTGTAGGCGCTTCAGACTATTCTCCACCGCCATATCGATTTGTTCACGCGTGTGACGTGTGAGCGGAACAGTGTCATCGCGCGTCCAGACCATGCCGGAGCGGCCCACCACCTTTGTGGCGAGAATAATGTCATCCCGCTTACCGCGCTCTTTCAGCCAGGTCCCGATATAGCTTTCCGTCCGGCCTTGGGTTTCGCGGCGTCCAGGCACCGGATACATTTCGGCTGTATCGACGAAATTGATGCCTCGCTCATCAATGGCGTAAGTGAGCTGCTCATGCGCCTCATCTTCCGTATTCTGCTGACCCCATGTCATGGTGCCAAGGCAGATGGAGGTGACATCAATGTCGGTCGTGCCAAGTTTGCGCAGTTCCATAAGAGACGAGCTTTCTGGTTATGTATGGGAATTTTAGGTGCTGCTAACGCAGTGTTCGGCCGACCGCAAAGCGTAAAATCGCATCAATTGAGGGTTAAGAACCTATAAACCCTAAAGGCTTTGCCTATGGGTCACATAGGAAGAATCTGAACGTTCGGCTTGGCTGTGACAGGGTTGTCATTGGCAAACGCAGCAAAATGCTCTTATATGTTAAGCAATGCTGCCAGCAATTGTGCGTTTGGGAGCACTCATTCGAACGGAGTTCATAATGAACGATTTTAACAGAGGCGTCATCGGCGGAGCCACCGACACCGATGTTGGCCTGAAGAGCTTCATGCTCGGGACTTATCGGTGGATGGCCCTCTCCATGCTGGTCACAGCAGGTGTGGCCTTCTTCTTTGGTCAGTATCTTATGTCCAACCCGCAGGTTGCGGCGCTAATCTTCAACCCGTTTGTGTTCCTGGGCTTTGTGATTGCAATCCCAGTGCTGTTTGGGTCTGTCGGTAAAAAACTCCCCACCATGTCCATGGGCGGCGTGGTGACATTCCTGTTTGGTTTTGCCGCCTTTATGGGCGTGTTCATGTCCGCGATTGCGCTGGCCTACAACCCGATGATTATTGCGAAGATCTTCTTCATGACGGTCGCCATGTTCGCGGCGCTGTCCATGTTTGGCTACAGCACGCAACGTGACCTCGGCACATTCGTGAAGTACGCGCTGGCCGCCTTTATCGGCTACGTGGCGATCAATCTGCTGGGCGCATTCTTCCCAGCCTTGGCCCCAACAGGCCCGCTTGATGTGATCATCAATGTCGTCGCCTTGGGTGCGATTGCGATGATCACCGCGTGGGAAACACAAATGCTCAAGCGTGTCTATTACGGCCTGGCCGGAACAGGTGATCAGGCTATGATGGCGAAGTACAGCGCGTTCGGCGCCGCCTCGCTTCTGCTGGCCTTCATCAACATGTTCCAGATCCTGCTGGCCCTGTTTGGCCGCGAGTAACGACTGGCCGAATGGATTGGCGTCCCCGGTCGGGGTCCCATTAGGACTCTGAGAACCGCGAAGCGGATCGTCGCCAATCCTGTCGGGAACCGACACGCGCTTTAAGGAAGCGTGAAGGTGACATCCCGGCGTAATCCATAAAGTTGACTAAGCCCCGCTTCAGCGGGGCTTTTTTGTTTTTAGACTTCAATGTCCGCTATCGCCCAAATAAGGACGCTCACCTAGACATAGTAAAAAAGCTCTGCTTAGGGACGTTTGTTACTGATTGTATGAGTTGAGGAGCTAGGTTCTTGTGACTACTGGCTACATGACATAGCTCTTACACAATCAAAATAGCGAATAATTCATGAGCCAGTGATCCGGACTCGCGGCCGACTAAATACTCATAAATCTGTTAGAGACTATTGGAATTCCGGATCGTTATAGTCTTCCGGGAACTTAGCGAACCAACCGAAAGCCTCCCCGATCGCAACGCGTATCTCATAAGATAGTAGACGACCATCCTCGCCGTTAGTGAGTATGATCACACCTGTGCCCGCAGACGGGTGAAACTCCATCCACGACTTAAAATGGTCATTAGCGCCGCCATGGTGAACAATTAGCTCATCGCCGTTACCGTTTATTCTTGGGCCCAGACCATGCCAACTATTCGATTGTTGTGTCCAAAACTGCTGACGCGTCCGAGAGTTGAGAAAAGTCTCGTCAGAGAGCAGGGCCTGCAAAAGCAGGCCCATGTCCGTGGCGCTTGTCCACAGTCCTGATGCTGCCACCTCTGGCATCGACTCATAACCACGCGGCAAGGCACGCGGCTTGCCGCGTTTGTTATGCGATTTTGCGATATTACCGTGCGTCTCAGGAAGAGGATTTCTGAAGCGACTACGTGTCATGCCGACTGGGTCGAAGACATATTGCTTGGCAGCGCTCTCGTACGGCACCTTCATCACATCTTCTATGATAGCCTGAATTACAGTAACGCCTCCGCCCGAGTACTTCATACTCGTACCGGGGGTGAATAGGATTTCGACAGGTTTGTTTTTGGCAGGTCCTGACCCATTCAATATCTCAGTCGTACTTGGTAGCTCGGAGCCTGGGAGGTAATCTTGGAACCCATGAACGCTGAAACCAGACGTATGCGCGAGTAGATGTCTGAGTGTCACAGGTTGGTTTTCTGTTAATTCGTTTTCTGGGATCTGCCACGACGAAAGATACTCAACGATGTTCGTGTCTAAGTCCAATATGCCAGCTTCAACCAAGCGCATAACCAGAACGGCGTTCACTACTTTGCTAACCGATCCAGCCGAAAAAACTGTATCGCCGTCGACCAATCCGTCGTCTGTAGATGTTAGTCGTCCGTAACCCCCAGAAAAAATAAGCTGACCTTCATGCAGGATAGCGATGCCGACGCCAGGCACACCCCGTGCCCCCATCCGATCAAAAATCGAAGTTGGCATGCTTTGAGCCTCTGAGGCCTGGTCAATTGGAACAAGGCCGTTTTCAAAAGCTTGAACACGAACATCATTCGAAGTCACCGAATGCTCCGCCGGCACCGGGCTGAGCGATGTCAGAGAGCAAGCAGAAATCGCCAAAGAGATCAGCCCTGCGATAGGTAGGATGATCAGTCTTTTAAAAGTCGAACTCAACATCTTGTCTCACTGTCCTGATCTGTCGTCGAAACGCAGCACGTCGTTACTCGATAGGTGTGTTCACGCCGGAACGCCGAGCAACCACCCGTCCATCCTCATTGCGAATATCTTCTGCGAAGTATGAACCGTGTTCACTATACCAACTCACATTGTCGACGTATTCAGTCCCACCACTTCGGCTGGCCAACGTGTACTCCAATTCGGCTTCGTATCTTCCTTCCTGGTCTGGTCCTTTGCAGGAATTAAACTTTATAGCGCTAGACGTCACAAGTTCGCCGTCTTCTTCGGGAACGAGCGATGTTCCAATGAGTCTCTGAAACTGGGGCTCGGCAGTCTCTTCGGTGCCACCAACGTCACCGCCAAAGGACCTGCCTACCCAACGGTCAGATCCAGCCGGAGCATGTATGGAAAAAGCCTCATACGTTCGGAATGTTCCGTTAAGCCGGGCAATTGTGCCCATGTAAGCCCATCGACCTTCGTCGAGAGCCATAATCGTTCGAATGCAAGAAGCGATTTCCTCTTCACCTTGCAAAGCAGTTTCATGTGAACCCATCGTTGGTGATTCACAGGCAGTCAAAACTAAGGACACACTCGCTAGAACTATTAGCTTGAGTTTCATTACATCAATCTCCATCCAGTTTGATCTTGGGAGAAGATGTTCGAAAAGCACGAAGAGTGTCTTTCTGATTTCACGGAAAAGCACAACGATTTCGCGGATAATAAGTGGGATTGCTGACGATATGGCTTTTCAGCCAGCGGGCTCTTTTTGAACCTTTAGATTAGAAAGCCTGTGAAAAACACCCCCGACTCTAAACTCCACACGCTCACCAGAGACCGGCGATATTTACCCCCAGACACACCATCGCGCAGAGCGCTGCCAAAATGTTAGTGCCATTCCCAACATAACGGAGAGGATGTCCTGCATTGTCTTTTTTGAGTCCGAATGGATGTGCGATACGCCCGATCAGTAGAAGTACGCCAGAAATATGCAGGTAGAGAGCAGGGGCTCCCATACCTTCTGCTAATATCATCAGAATAAGGATGAATGATGTCCATTCGGCGCAGTTTCCGTGCTGGCGAATGCGCAGTAGTAATGTTTGATCGCCTGCATCTCCGATCGAAATGCCTGCAGACGATCGGAATGATGTGACTCTCATCCACAAGGCTAGATAAATAAAAGCCGAGGCCAACGCATAAATAGGTGTGACTGTAAAAACTGTCATCGTGTTTCTCCCTTATAAGTCCAGAGCGCGTCTTAAACAGGCGTTCAAACTTGTGCGGCTTTTGGCACCGAACAATACCTCCCCAATTGTGCCCCTTACTTTATAGGTTCAGCAGCGACGCAATGAAGGACAAGATGCCCACTGAGACGGTTGTCTGGCTTATTCATTTCGCGGAAAAGCTTAAGGATTCCGAGTAATACGTTACTGGCTGTGGAATTGTTATGAGAATTACCCTTACTGGACGTTCCAGAAAACACTTTTAGGCGCACAACCGTTCGATTCACACTACCACGATTCCACGTCGACTTCTCTGTATTTCAAAGTCTCTTGGGTTTGGCTTAGGTCGATTTCATTCAGGGATGATCTCATGTCGCTAAGCATCATTATAGTCTTGCAGATTACCCTCGTGAGTTTGCTGTCTTTGTTGGCTTTGCTTATTGCGTCTTCGCAGCTGCATAACTGGCCCGGACGCCTGATGGTCATGTTATGCGTAACGCTCTCGGCTATGATGCTGGGCAATATGCCAGAGGAGTTTGTAGCTTCAGAAACAGCCGCGTTTGCTTTTCGGTTGCTTGATGTTCCAACAACGATCTTGGCATGGTTATTCGTAAGATCGCTTTTAGACCGTGATTTCAAAATGCTACCACTCTACTGGGTATTAGCGTTTTCATTTTGCCTTCCGCTCCTAGTGTATCGGTTGGACTCGCAAGGCATCACAGACATTCTCGGGGAACCACTATTAAACGCGGTCAACATCTACACGCTTGGTTTGTTCAGCAATCTCACTTTTGATGTGCTAAAAGGCTTGCGAGATGATCTCTTGGAGCCAAGACGTAAGCTCCGTTTCTTCTTCGTCTTCACGATCGTTGTGCTCACGATCGTTTCAACAGCGTCAGAATTTGTTCTTGTCGGTGATACAAGATATTTGAGAGTGCCATTTAAAGCTCTCGTTTTTTTACCCCTCGTGTTTGCGACTTTCTTTTGGATCTTCAGAGTGCGTTCGAACCACTTTGCGTTTCCGGCACCCGTCACTGCGACAAAACATATGAAGGACGAGCTGGCACTCACATACAAGGAACAATCCCTTCGTAAGCGTCTACAAGCCGAAATGGACATGCAGAAAGTTTGGATGCAGCCAGACCTCACTATTAAGACACTTGCGGCGCGACTGGGCACCACACAGCACACGCTGCGAGCGTTGATCAATCAAAGGCTGGGTTTTGATAATTTCTCAGCCTTCATAAATCGCTACCGTATAGAGGCGATCAAGTCTGAGTTAGCTGATCCGAACCGGTCCGATACGACTATCCTGGAGATCGCTCTTAAGAATGGGTTCAACTCTGTTTCCCCGTTCAACCAAGCCTTCAAAGCAATAGAGGGGATGGCGCCCAGCGAATATCGCTCCAAGGCTAGTAAGGAGACTGATCGGCTATAATGAGGTTGGGATAGGGCGAAGAAGAAACGCTGTGAGCGAGCGTCTTAAATTCGCCTCATAACGGACTCTAACACAGGTTCGTGAAACTACTTCTTCGAGTCGGAACGAGTACGCTCCCCTACTCCCGCATACCCCCAAGCCGTGCATCAATGATGGCTTCCGC
The DNA here is from genome assembly GCA_038526555.1 of Pseudomonadota bacterium. Taxonomy (GTDB): domain Bacteria; phylum Pseudomonadota; class Alphaproteobacteria; order Caulobacterales; family Maricaulaceae; genus Litorimonas. The sequence goes on along the minus strand of JBCBGR010000087.1, from coordinate 128 downwards.
GTCGCGCATAATGTCATCGACCAACTGAGCCACGGTCGGGATATCATTGATCAGGCCTTGGACCATGCCCGCGGACCAGATGCCGCCTTCTGTATCGCCCTCCTTCATCGCAGCAAGCCCGCGTTTGC
>JBCBGR010000086.1:0-9196 GCA_038526555.1 Pseudomonadota bacterium | reverse complement strand
TCGCTGAAGCGTTACTCAATGTGCTGAGTTAGGGCCCTTTTCGAAATGTCCTCGTTTGTGATCCATTTCGCCCGCGCTTGACAAAAACTCCTCGTCTCTCATGATTTGAGAAAAAGGGGAGATATTATGCGGTACTATCTGTTAGGCGCAGCCCTATGTCTGGCCGCCTGTTCGCAAGCAACATCAGAGCCTGTTGCGGAAATAGACACAAGTTATCAGGACGAATTGCAACTCGCGTTGCTGGATGCGCAGCCAGGGGACACCATCACGATTCCGGCAGGCATGCACAGTCTGGATCGTGGGCTTTCACTCACGGCTGACGGGGTCACCATTCGCGGCGAGGGGATGGATGCGTCTGTTCTGTCCTTCAAAGGCCAGATCGCAGGCGCGGAAGGGCTGCTCATTACAGGTGACAATGTCGTTCTTGAAAATTTCGCAGTTGAAGACGCCAAAGGGGATGCGATCAAAATCAGTGATACGGAAGGCGTGACTATTCGGGGTGTGCGCGTCGAATGGACGGGCGAACCGAAGACAGAAAATGGCGCCTATGGCCTCTATCCGGTGCAGACGCGCAATGTCCTGATCGAAGATGTGGTCGCCATTGGGGCCTCGGATGCCGGCATCTATGTTGGTCAGAGTAAGGGCGTCATCGTCCGGAATAGTCGCGCAGAACGCAATGTGGCGGGTATTGAGATTGAGAATACGCAGGACGCTGACGTCTATGGCAATGTCGCGACGGACAATACGGGCGGCATCCTCGTTTTCAACATGCCGGGCCTGACCCAACCGGGTGCGCGGGTTCGCGTCTTTGATAATGATGTTTATGAGAATGACCGGGGTAATTTCGGTCATCCGGGTACGCCTGTGGCGAGCATTCCTGCAGGCTCAGGCGTCGTCGTCAATAGCCATGATGATATCGAAATTTTTGAGAACCGCATTCGGGACAATCGGACGGCCAACATTATTATCGCATCTGTCTATTCGTCCAATTTTGCGGATACGTCCTGGTCCGATACGTTTGACCCTTATCCCAACCGTATTCATGTCCACTCTAACACGCTTTCAGGCGGCGGGAACAAACCGGATGGAATGGATCTGAAAGCGGCTAAAACGCTTAAGTTTGGCCCAACCGGGCGGTTCCCGCATGTGCTCTGGGATGGTTATCAGCGTGAGGCTGAAGACCCGCAAATCTGTATTGAAGAGACTGATGCGGAAGTCTTCAATGCGGACTTGCCGAATGACTCCAAGAATATGCGCGTTGAGACGGAGCCGCATCGTTGTACCTTGCCGCGTCTTGCCGAAGTGAGTTTGGAGACGCTGTGAAGCGCCTCGCGCTTATTGCTGCGGTTTTCCTCTCGGCGTGTTCAGCCTCCGCGCCGGAGGGGCCCGTCTTTCACGTGGCCGCGAACCCGCCCAACCTGTCTGACTGGCATGTTCTGGAGATCAAGAAAGGTCACCTTGTTCCGGCGGCAGGGAGCCTTGTCTACGAGGTCAATGCGCCGCTCTTTACGGATTATGCGCACAAGATGCGCACCGTCTACACGCCGGAGCCTGCGCCCGTTTTGGAGGATGGCAGCCTTGATTATCCGGTCGGCTCAATCATGTCGAAAACCTTCTACTATCCTGAAGTCGACGATAGCTTAATCCGTGTGGCGGATGCAGGCGGTGATGCGATTGATCTGTCGACGCATCGCCTGATTGAAACGCGGCTACTGGTCAAACGCGACGCTGGATGGGAGCCCGTCAGCTATGTCTGGAATGCAGATGAGACAGAAGCGCGTCTGAAACGCACAGGCGCGGTCGTGCCGCTGACGCTCGACGATGAAGATTTCGCTTACGTCGTTCCTAATGAGAACCAATGTGCAGGTTGTCATGTCTCAGATATGACGACGCGCGCCTTTCACCCGCTGGGGGCCACCGCGCCGCAGTTTAAGGATCGGTCGCGCATGGTCGTCGAGGGCATTATGCGCCCAGACAGTTTCACCGCTCAAGTCGATTATATGGATTTGACCCAATCTCTGGACGCTCGCGCGCGATCCTACCTCGCTGCCAACTGTGCGCATTGCCATAATCCTGTCGGGCCCGCCGATACATCTGGCCTGGACTTGTCATTGGACGCAGAGGATTTGCGTGCTGTCGGACGGTGTAAGCCACCCATTGCCGCCGGGTCTGGCACAGGCGGACGCATTTTCTCGATCCAGCCGGGCGATCCAGAAGGGTCCATCATGACTTATCGGATGGCCAGCACAAAGCCCGGCGCCATGATGCCAGAACTGGGCCGAACCCTAGCGCATGACGAGGGTGTCGCTTTGATAAAGGAATGGATTGCGGAGATGGAGGGTGATTGCGGTGCCTAGGCCGCAACGATCCCGCGAATGATCCGCCAGATTTCGGTGGCGACCTCGTCTTGCGGTGGGACCGGGTCCTGCGCCAGCGCATGCATAACGGCCTGGTTCATCGCACCGATGGTGGCTGGACCCGTGATAGAGGCATTAACTTCGTCCGGGATGACGCCTTGTTCCTGTCCGGATTGAATGTTTCGAACAGAGCGTTCGGCAATATCGTTGCGGTTGTCCATTTCCGCCTTGGCAGCTTCGGGTAAACGGTTGAGCCCACCAAGGATGATGCGCGACAGAGGATCCTCGTAGAGGAACCGAACCACATCCCGCAGGCGCGCTTCTTCGCGTTCCAGCCACGGAATGTCTCGGTCGAAATGACGGTTCGCGACCTCGGAGTAGCGTTCATAAAAACTCGTGACGATCGCCGTCAGCAAGCCTGCCTTGGACTTGAAATAATGATAGACTAGCCCTTCGGAGACGCCCGCCCGATCGGTGACCATTTTCATCTCAAACGTCCCGCCGCCCTCGATCAGGAGAGCTTCCGCAGTTTGGAGAATCATCGGCGCGGCTGACGGCTTGGGCATAGGCCCTCTTGCCAAACCCGAAAAAATATGCAAATTGAGTTCAACTCAATAACGATGATGAGGGAAATGATCATGGATCATATGATTTCAGGCGTGCTTCAACCGCTGGCCGATCAGCATATGGCGGTCACATCAGAGGACATGTCGGGGGATCAGGACTGGCAGGCGGCGTGGGAGGCCTATGAGCGCGAAGGCTATGTCATTTTTGAAAATGTGCTGAGCGAAGACGAAGTGGCGCGCATCCGCGCGGCGCTCGATCCGCACCTCACCAAAACGGGACGGAATGATTTCGAAGGGCTGCGGTCTCACCGCGTCTATGCGCTGGTCGATAAAGACCCGGATGTCTTTGGGGCCTTGGCGGCGCACCCACTGGCGCTGTCTTTTGTGGAACGTGAATTTGGCGGCTCTTGTCTACTGTCTGCCATGCTGGCGATTCAGCTCTTGCAGGATGAAACTGTCCAGGACTGGCATTGCGATGATGAACAGATTGTCGTGCCGCGCCCCCGTCCCGCATACGGCGTCAGCACCTTCTGGGCGATTGACGACACGACGGAAGAGAATGGCGCCACAGAAATCATTCCAGGAAGCCATCTCTGGGGACCCGACATCCACCGTCCCGCAGGTGACCATCCGGATCGCATAAAAGCCACCATGCCGTCCGGCTCACTCATGATTGCCAAAGGCAGCCTATATCATCGCGGCGGGGCTAACCGGACAGACAAGCCACGCCTGATTATCACACCCCAATACTGCCCCGGATGGGCACGGCTTCTGGAAAATATGAGCCTCGCCATTGCGCAAGACAAAGTGGCGCAAATGCCTAAGCGGTTACGGGAGCTTCTTGGCTACAATATCCACGCAGCCTTTATGGGTTATGTGAATGGCGAGCACCCAGACCGGGTACTCGGTCTTGAAAAAGGCGCGGCCTAAGGGAGAATGGGCGCTAACCGCGTAAGGTCGCGCCCAGCTTTTCAGCCGCTTTGATGATCTTGGCGCTGACCGCTTCGATCTCAGAATCTGTCAGCGTCTCGTCCTTCGGCGACAGGGTTACATCAATAGCGAGGCTCTTGTGGCCGTCTTCAATGCCTTGTCCTGCGTAGACGTCAAACAGGGTCACGTCTGAGACAAGCTGCTTGTCCGACCCTTTCGCCGCTTTGATTAGATCACCGGCTGCGACCGTTTCGGGCACGATAAAGGCGAAGTCTCGGTGAACAGGCATAAGGTCAGACAGGTCCAGCGCGCCCTTGGATTTGGAGACTGATTTCTTGCGCGGTGCTGGCAAGTTTTCCGGCCAGACTTCAAAGGCAACAACACGGCCTTCGATGCCCAGCGCTTTCAGAACGCGGGGGTGGAGTTCCCCGAAATCAGCGAGAATATTCTTCGGCCCCATTTGCAGACGCCCGGACCGCCCCGGATGCCAATAAGCGCCCGTTGCTTGTGTCATTTGCAAGTTGCCGACATTCGCGCCCATAGCTTCCAATGCGGCGAGCGCATCTGCTTTCGCCGTCAGGGCAGTAATCTCATCAGCACCGTTCCAATCACGCCCCGGTTCAACGCGGCGCATTCCTGCGAGGGTCAGCGCCTGATCATCCGGGTTTGTCCCGCGGTAAACAGGACCCAGCTCAAACAGGGCCGCACCCGGGTAGCCACGGTCAGCCGCCGTCTGTCCGGATAGAAGCAGATGGATCAGCGCCGATGGGCGCATCACGTTCAGATCACTGCTGATCGGATTATCTAGATAAAGCGCCGCATCCCCACCGCCAAATTGGTCGCCATGTTTGTCCAGCACGAATGACCAGCTGACAGTTTCTGACAGACCCTGTAGCGCCAATGCGCGCCGCGCATGTCGCGTCCGGCTCTGGGTGAGTGTGGCGGTCGGTTTGCGGCGTCCTGGCAAGGGAGGCAGGGAGGTCGATGGCAGGTGGTCATAGCCCGCGATACGGGCGACATCTTCGACAAGGTCCGCTTGCATCGTCACGTCCCGGCGTGCGCTCGGGACAGTCATCGTCCACGGCGTGTCAGAGCCTTGGCGCACAAAGCCGAGCGTTTCCAGAATACGCAAGATCTCATCATCACCCGGTGTGAAACCAAGCAGTTCTTCGACACGCGATGGATCAAAGGTGACTGGGTCGGGATTAGCCGGAATATCGCCCGCTATATCCACGGTGCTCGCTTCGCCGCCGCATAGATCGAGCACCAGACGCGTCGCCATTTCCATCCCGTCCAGCATGAAGCCTGTGTCGATGCCGCGCTCAAAGCGGTATTTCGCATCGGAGTTAACACCCAAGCGCTTGGCCGAGCGACGGATCGTCAGCGGATCAAAGACCGCACATTCGATCAGGATATCCGTCGTGTTCTCATCGACACCGGAACTTTCCCCGCCGACAATACCGCCCAGACCGAGAATACCGGACTCGTCCGCAATCGCTACCTCTTGGGCCGTCGCGGTGTAGCTTTTATCGTCGAGCGCCTCGAAGGTCTCGTCTTGTCCCATGCGGACGATGATGGAGCCGTTCACTTTGGCCAGATCATAAACGTGCAGCGGACGCGAGCGGTCAATCGTCATGAAATTGGTGATGTCCACCAGCGCAGAGATGGGGCGAAGCCCGATAGCGGTGAGCTTGTCCTGCAGCCATTGCGGAGAGGGATCATTCTTCACGCCGCGCACCACGCGTCCCACAAAGGCAGGGCAGGCGTCTGGTGCTTCGATCAGGACGGTTTGGTCATTGTCAAATTTGGACGGAACAGAATCGATGGTTTCAGGCTTCAGCGTGCCAATGCCAGTCGCGGCCAAATCTTTGGCGATCCCGCGCACGCCCAGCCAGTCGGGACGATTGGGCGTCACTTCAAAGTCGATGACGGGGTCATTCTTACCTAGCACGTCAGCGACAGGCACGCCCACTTCGGCTTCCGGCAATTCAATAATGCCGTCACTGTCTTCGCCGAGACCAAGTTCGTCCGCAGAACAGAGCATACCGAAACTCTCGACACCGCGAATTTTTCGGGGCTTCTTATCAAGGCTGAAATCAGCGCCCGGAATGTAAGCGCCGAGACCTGCATAAGCTACATAAAGTCCGGCCCGTGCATTCGGCGCGCCGCAGACAACGGTCTTCTCGCCGTCTTTCGTCGCGACTTGGCAGACTTGCAGCTTGTCGGCGTCTGGATGTTTTTCGGCCGAGAGCACATGACCAATCGTGAAGGCGGACAGCTCGGCGGCCGGGTCAATGACCTCTTCGACCTCAAGACCCGCCATAGTCATGGCGTCGACAATCTCGTCGAGCGTGGCCTCAGTCTCGAGATGCTCTTTCAGCCAGGAAAGGGTGAATTTCATGATGAGCGCTCCAACCGCGCATGTGAGATTTGATAGGTTGTTCTGAGAATGTGTGTCATCTCAACCTCTATGTAAAATCAGCAGGACAGACGGATACAGGTTTTGCACGTTCACGCGTCTGATAGTCATTGATCCAGCATTGATCGAAAACAGAGCAGTAACAGACTTGAACTCCGATTTTTTCGGCCATTTCATTCGCGAAAGCAAAATGACCTTGCGGGTCTAACGCGGACGCTTCGGGGAAACTGATTTGGGTTGTGGCAGGGATTCGTTCTCCACCTGCTTCCAAATAACCGATATAAGTGAGTTCAGTTGTTTCTAGAGTTTTTGAGATAGGCGAGGCGTTCCATTGTTCGAGAAGATCGTCGAGTCCAGATGTGGGCGCGCCGTCAATCGAAGCACGGATGCCTTCAATATAGGCGGTGCCCTGACCTGTATTGATCAGTCGGAAACTCATATTGGATGGGTTGACTCCAACCCTCACATCCAGCCTGATCTCGACAATAGGCTGCGTACTGGCTTGTTGCCACGCTCGCATGATCCGCGTCTCATAAAGCGATACGGCGAGCGCCATAAGAGATGTCAGGATCGCAGCCACCGCAGTGATTTGTGACGCGCTTGGCCACCGCGCGCTTTTGGGCGAAACAGAAACCTCTTCAGAGTGGTTGGAGGACGTCATCAGCTCAGTCCGCTCTCCAAGCTCGCTTGCAACAGCGGACTAAAGCCATAATGACCCAACCAGCGTGGGTCGCCCGCGAACATGTCACGCAGGTCGGGCATACCGTATTTCAGCATGGCGAGGCGGTCGACGCCCATGCCAAAGGCGAAGCCTTGGTAGACGTCTGGGTCCAAGCCGCAGGCGGTAAGCACGTTCGGATGTACCATGCCGCAGCCGAGAATTTCCATCCAGCTCTCGCCCGTCCCGATCTTGATTGACGCGCCGTCCCGCTCATAGCGGACGTCCATTTCGGCGGATGGTTCCGTGAACGGGAAGTGGTGCGGGCGGAAGCGGACATCGACGTCCGTTTCAAAAAAGGCGGAGACGAAATCCATCAGGCAGCCTTTGAGATGGCCCATATGAATATCTTCGCCAATCACGAGCCCTTCGACCTGATGGAACATGGGCGTGTGGGTTTGATCCGAGTCGCAGCGATAGGTCCGACCCGGCGCAATGATCCGGATGGGTGGTTTCTGGCTCATCATCGTGCGGATTTGCACGGGCGAGGTGTGCGTGCGCAGCACTTTCTGTTCCCCGTCAGCGTCTGGCACCATGAAGAACGTGTCGTGCATATCGCGCGCCGGATGTCCGGGCGGGAAGTTCAGCGCCGTGAAATTATGGAAGTCATCTTCAATGTCCGGCCCTTCGGCGACGGAGAAGCCCATGTCGGAAAAAATGACGGCCATTTCTTCCATGACCTGTTGCACCGGATGCAGCGTGCCGATCTTGCGACCGACTGGCAGGGACATGTCCAGGGTCTCAGAGGCGAGGGCCGCGTCGAGCGCCGCATCTTCGAGCGCCGCCTTGCGCGTCTCAATCAGCGCGCCAATGTCGTTTTTGAGGCCGTTGAGCGCAGGTCCCATCACCTTTTTTTCCTCAGGAGTCATTTTGCCGAGGCCGCGCATGAGCAGCGAGATTTCGCCTTTTTTGCCCAGGGCGGAGACGCGAATATCATCAAGGGCACGCAGATCGTCGGTCTCGGCAATTTGCATTTCAAATCGCGCGCGGATGGCGTCGATATTAATGTCTGTCGTAGCTGGCGCGTCGCTCATGGAACCCGTCCAAAAAGGTGGATTAGAAAGGGGGGCTCCCTAATCCCGGACGCCGCGTTTCGCAACCACTCGCCGCAAGTCGTCTGCGGCAGAGCTTAGTGGCTGTTAGATCGCCGAGCCTTCGCGCCCTCAAATGTTGTGCGGTTGGTGGGTTGTTTCCCGACAGGTTCGACAATGGCGTCATGACGCCGGAAAACACCTGGATAGCCATCAATCTGAGAAAATCCGGCGTTAATTTCGGCCATAGAATCGTCCGACCCCAAAATAAGATATCCGCCATGACGTAACATCAGGGTTAAGGTTTTCGACACGCGGTAACGCGCCGAACGGCTCAGATGTTTCACAGTCCCCCGGAACAGGATGACATGGCAGCTTTCGCGTTGGCCTTTATCCGCCATCAGGTGCGCATCTTCGAAAGTCACATTTTCGCGCAAATGGGACGCGACCAGCCAATCCGTTGAGCCGGGTGTTGGGTCCGGCGTGAAATGGGCGAGCATGTCCCTGACAGACAAGCCGCGCTGAATTTCAAAATGCGTATACCGTCCGGCACGGGCGCGTTCCAAGGCTTGGCTGGGATAGTCGACGCCTTTCAAGTGAAGCGAAACAGGCGTGAGTATTTGCGCGTTCTGCGGGTCTCGAGCCTTAATCGCGATGGAATAAAGGTCCTGTCCCGATCCGCATCCATAGGAGAGAAGGTCAATGCGCCCGCCACCGCGTTTTTCAACCAGGTCTGGAAGAACATGCTCAAATAGGGCGTCAAAAGAGACTGTATCGCGATTAAAGTGAGTATCCCGTTCAACGAGTGTCGAGACTACATGCAGAGCCAGCTGTGACTGACCCGTCGCGAACAGGTCCTCAACCATTGCATCCAGCGTGTCATAGCCTTCTTTGCGAGCCAGATCTGACAAACGCGTTTCAACGAGGAAAGCATGGTCCGAGCCCATCTGTACGCCAGCGAGCTGCAGCGTCAAACGCCGCAACGCCTCATAATAGCTGTGGGTGAGGCTCAGGCCGCCGCGCATTCGGGACTATCCTCAATCAGACCAGCGAGCACGAATTTCGACCGGATAATATCCGAGTCAAACGGCTTCATAATATATTCGTCCGCGCCCGCTTTGAGTGCATCGACAATGCGACTGACACTGCGTTCGCCCGAGCAGAAAATGACAGTC
>JBCBGR010000085.1:0-9294 GCA_038526555.1 Pseudomonadota bacterium | reverse complement strand
GACCGTACGCCATGCAGACACCGGAAAATTCGTTTCCGCCGCCGTCACCGCGCCGTCCGCATAGCTTTCTTGAGAGTCAGCCGAACAGGCTGGGCTGGCAATCGCCACTGCTGAGATAATGCCCAAACGTAGCAGGTTTTTCATGTAAATTTATCCTTCAATCGGATGGCAACCTCAGGGGTTACAAAAGAATCAATGTCACCGCCCAGACGCGCAATCTCTTTGACCAGCCGAGACGCAATCGTTTGAAATTGCGGATCCGCCATTAAAAAGACCGTTTCAATATCTGGGTTCAGACGATCATTCATACCGGCCATCTGAAATTCATATTCGAAATCCGAAACAGCCCGCAGGCCTCGGACTATCATGCTCGCTTCACACTCTTCAACGAAGTGTATCAGTAGACCTTCAAAGGGACGCACTTCGACCTCGATGCGATCGCGGAACGGCGCGACGACATGTTCAACCATTTCGACCCGCTCGGACAAGGCAAAAAGCGGGTTCTTGTTTCGATTGATGGCCACGCCCACAATCAGCTTATCGCAGAGTCGTGACGCGCGCTTCATGATATCCAAATGACCCAATGTCATCGGGTCAAAGGTACCCGGATAGACGGCCACGCGTTTTGTAGAAGTCTCTGTCATGACAAGCGTTTAGGCCACCCATGCGAGCGGCGCTAGCAAAATCAAGCCGTTAGTCTTCCTGCCTTTAGTCTTCTTGGTAGACGGCTTCGCGGGCAACGCGAAGCTCTTCGGCCATGCGATCGCGAATCGCTTGATCAGACACATCACAGCTTGCCGCCGTGAGGTCGGCTCTCAGCTTACGGAACACATCCTCATCACCCGCCTCTTCCATGTCAGCCGCAATGACTTGCAAGGCATAAGCATCGGCTTCAGCCTCAGACTTACCCATAAGGCCCGCCGCCCAATGGCCCAGCGCCTTGTTCCGGCGCGCTTCGGCTTTGAATTCCTTGGCTTTATCCATGACGAAACGCGCCTCAGACGCATTCTTGCGATCATCAAAAGAAGACATGAATTTTCCCCAGCTGAGAAATTGGACGTGATGGTCCGGTTGGACCACGATTACCCAGCGCACTTAGTGAGCCATGGGGCAATCCACAAGTCGCAACTTATCCCAGTCAAGTTGATGCGCAGCGTTGCCGGACAAGGGGCAGTCGTCTATGAGGCGTTTTCTCAGACAGAGCAGCGAGAGGGCGAATGAGCCGCCGCAAGCAAATTTACGAAGGCAAAGCCAAGATCCTCTATGAAGGACCTGAGCCGGGTACGCTCGTTCAATATTTCAAGGACGATGCCACGGCCTTCAATGCCCAGAAAAAAGCCACGCTGGATGGCAAAGGCGTTCTGAACAATCGGATCAGTGAATTCATCATGATCCGGCTGATGGAAATCGGTATTCCGACCCATTTTATCCGGCGCCTGAACATGCGCGAGCAATTGATCAAGCGTGTTGATATTGTTCCGCTGGAAGTGATCTGTCGGAATGTAGCGGCTGGCACGATGGCCAAACGCCTTGGCATCGAAGAAGGCGAAAAACTGCCACGCTCGATTGTGGAATTTTGTTTGAAGCGCGACGATCTCGGCGATCCCCTCATCGCCGAAGAGCACATTTATGCGTTCGGTTGGGCCAGTCAGGCTGAGCTAGACGAAATGATCGCCATGACGCTGCGGATCAATGATTATCTGCAAGGCCTGTTTGCCGGGATCGGGATCAAGCTGATCGACTTCAAGCTGGAGTTTGGCCGTCTCGAGCATCCGGACGGGCTCGGTGGCCATATGATTGTTCTGGCTGACGAAATCAGCCCGGATAGCTGCCGCCTCTGGGACCGCGAAACGGATAAGAAACTCGATAAGGATCGGTTCCGGCGTGATCTCGGTGAGGTTACGGAAGCTTACACGGAAGTGGCGACCCGTCTCGGCATTTTGAAAGCCAATCCGTCCTCCGCCAATATTTCTGTTATCTCCTCCAACGATTAGCGACGTCCTCCATGACCATGATTGCCCGTGTATATGTCGGCCTGAAGCCCGGCGTTCTGGACCCTCAGGGGCGCACGATTGCCGCCTCTCTCAATGATCTGGGCTTCAATGAAGTCCAGGACGCGACGCAAGGGAAGGTCATCGAACTCAAGCTCGCACCTGGCGAAGTTGAAGCGACTGAGGCGCGCGTAAAAGAGATGTGTGAGAAGCTGCTCGCCAATACGGTGATTGAAAGCTACCGCATCGAAATCGACGCACCAGACGCTGAGTAGTCCTGTGCAGACCGCCGTCATTACATTCCCAGCTTCCAACTGCGACCGCGACGCGGCGGTCGCTCTGGAACAGATCACAGGACGCGCGCCACACCGAATCTGGCACAAGGAAACGACCATCCCTAGCGACGTCGGCTTCGTTGTCGTCCCGGGTGGGTTCTCTTACGGGGACTATCTTCGATCAGGCGCCATCGCCGCGAAGTCACCCATTATTCAGGACCTCAAACGCCGCTCCGAAGCAGGCCTCCCGGTTCTCGGCATCTGCAACGGATTTCAGATTCTCACCGAAGCGCAAATGCTGCCCGGCGCCCTGCTCCGCAACGCCAATCAGAAATTTGTCTGCAGGGTCACAAAGCTCCGCCTCGCCAATGCGCAAACCCGTTTCACCAAGCTCTATGACGCCAAGAATGAAATCGACATTCCTGTCGCGCATCATGATGGCAATTACTTCGCCGATGACGAAACGCTGCGCCGCGTGGAAGGCAACGGCCAAGTGGTATTCCGCTACAGCCAGAACCCGAACGGCTCGCGCAATGATATTGCGGGCATTGTCAACGCCGCCGGCAATGTGCTCGGCATGATGCCGCATCCGGAACGCACAGTTGATCAAAACCATGGCGGCACAGACGGCATCGCCCTCTTCAAATCTATTCTGGGAACGCTGTAATGACTGAGACTGCCATTACACCCGAAGTCGTCGCCGAACATGGCCTCTCGGAAGACGAATATCAGATCATCTTGGACCGTTTGGGCCGTGAGCCCAATCTGACAGAACTCGGCATCTTCTCCGTCATGTGGTCGGAGCATTGTTCCTACAAATCCTCGCGCCGCCATCTGGGCAAGTTTCTGACTAGCAGCGACAAGGTCATTCAAGGTCCCGGCGAGAATGCGGGCGTGATCGATGTTGGCGATGGCGATGCAATCATCTTCAAGATGGAGAGCCATAACCACCCCTCCTACATCGAACCTTATCAGGGCGCGGCGACGGGTGTGGGCGGCATCATGCGCGATGTCTTTACCATGGGCGCTCGCCCGATTGCACTCATGAACGCCCTGCGTTTTGGTGAGCCGGATCATCCCAAGACCAAAGCGCTTGTCAGTGGCGTCGTGGCTGGCATTGGCGGTTACGGCAACTGCGTCGGCGTCCCGACCGTTGGCGGCGAGACAAATTTCCACGCAGGCTATAATGGCAATATTCTCGTCAATGCCATGTGCGTCGGCCTCGCCCGCGCGGATAATGTCTTCTACTCAGCCGCAAAAGGTGTCGGTAATCCTATCTTTTATGTCGGCTCCAAAACCGGACGCGACGGCATCCACGGCGCGACCATGGCGTCTGCTGAATTTGATGATGATAGTGAAGAGAAGCGTCCAACGGTACAGGTCGGCGACCCGTTCACCGAAAAGCTACTGATCGAGGCCTGTCTAGAGCTGATGGCGACCGACGCCATTATTGCCATTCAGGATATGGGCGCAGCCGGCCTCACCTCCTCCTCTATCGAGATGGCCGATAAGGGCGGTGTCGGGATTGAGCTGAACCTCGACAAGGTCCCGCAACGCGAAACCGGGATGACGGCCTATGAGATGATGCTATCTGAGAGCCAGGAGCGGATGCTGATGGTCATCCAGCCTGGCAAGGAACAGCTCGCCTTTGATATTTTTGAGAAATGGGCACTCGACGTGGCGCAAATCGGGCAAACCACGGATACAAGCCACCTTGTCCTGAAACATAAGCGCAAAACGGTTTGTGACATCCCGATTGCACCGCTTGCGGATGACGCGCCAAACTATGATCGCCCGCACACACCGACCGCAAAACGAGACGTACTTTACGCGGCTCAGATTGCGCAGCCAGACGACTATAACCAAGCGCTCTTGGACGTGATGACCGATCCCGACATCGCTTCAAAGCGGTGGGTCTGGGAACAGTATGATCGCCACGTTATGGCCGACACAGTTGATAGTAGTCAGAGTGGCGGGGATGCCGCCATTGTGCGCATCCATAGTGAAGATGGACCGACGACAAAGGCCGTAGCGATCACGACGGACTGCACACCGCGTTATTGCTATGCCGATCCGGTTCAAGGCGGACGTCAGGCGGTCGCTGAAAGCTGGCGCAATCTGACCTCTGTCGGGGCCGACCCGATCGCCATTACGGACTGCCTTAATTTCGGCAATCCTGAACGCCCTGAAATTATGGGTCAGTTTGTGGGCTGTATTGACGGTATGAATGAGGCCTGTCGCGCCTTCAACTACCCCGTCGTCTCTGGCAATGTGTCGCTTTACAATGAAACCAATGGCGTGGCGATCCCACCGACGCCCGCTGTTGGTGGCGTGGGCGTCATCCCGGACATTAGTCTTCTGAAAAACCTCCAAGGCGCCGAAGACGGTGATACGCTCATCCTGATCGGTGAAACCACGGGCTGGCTCGGCAGTTCCATTTACTTACGCGCGGTTGAGTCGCGCGAAGATGGCGCGCCGCCACCCGTCGATTTGCAGGCTGAAAAAGCCAATGGCGACTATGTCCGCAAACTGATCCGCAACCGTCGTGTGAATGGCGTGCACGATCTGTCCGATGGTGGTCTCGCCGTCGCAGCCGCGGAAATGGCCTTTGCCTCCAAAGTTGGGTTATCATTGAAAAATCCAACCGACTTGCCCGCTCATGCCTGGTATTTCGGGGAAGATCAGGGCCGTTACCTGATCAGCACGGATGAGAATTCTATCAACCCGATCCTGACAACAGCTGAAGGACTTGGCGTCCCGGCAATGGTCGTTGGGAAAGTCGGTGGCACGCGCCTGACGGCGCAAGACGCGTTTGATGTGACCGTCGATGGCCTCCGCGCGCGGTGGGACCAATGGCTCCCTACACTGATGTCCGGCGGAACGGAGACAGTCTAATGGCGATGCCCGGTGAAACAATTGCCGCGTTGATCAAAGAGGCGCTTCCCGATGCAGAGGTCGAGATGATCGATCTCGCGGGCGATAATAATCACTGGAAGGCGATCATTACGTCTGAGGCCTTTGCCGGCAAATCCCGCGTCGCCCAGCACCAACTCGTCTACGCCGCCTTGAAAGGCAAAATGGACGGTGCCAATGGCGAGCTTCATGCGCTCGCTCTGGAAACCCGCACACCGTAACAGCTTCGTCAGTTGAATAGGGCATTGCCGATCCCTATTTCTCTGATTGAATCTAAAGGAGCTTCCCATGTCCGACACGGCTGTCCACGACCAGATTTCCAAAACCGTCAGTGAAAATGACGTTGTGCTGTTCATGAAAGGCACACCCACATTTCCGCAATGCGGTTTCTCTTCCACAGTCGTGCAAGTCTTTGACTATTTGGGCGTGGATTATGGCGCGGTGAATGTCCTCGAAGATCCAGCGATCCGCCAAGGCATCAAGGATTACAATAACTGGCCGACAAT
Organism: Pseudomonadota bacterium; assembly: GCA_038526555.1. Lineage (GTDB taxonomy): Bacteria > Pseudomonadota > Alphaproteobacteria > Caulobacterales > Maricaulaceae > Litorimonas. Next base: position 3,609 of record JBCBGR010000085.1, on the reverse strand, counting down.
CCCGCAGGTCTTCGTCAAAGGCGAGTTTATTGGTGGCTGCGACATTGTCCGCGAGATGTTTGAGTCTGGCGAGCTCCGCACACTTCTATCTGACAAAGGCGTGGAGATGGCCGCTTAACTCGAGACTTCCGACACTATCCGGAACACAAAGCCGGCAATAAAAAACCCGCTTCAAACGAAGCGGGTTTCTTTTTGGATATCACGCAACAATTAGCGTGAGTAGAATTCGATCACGAGATTCGGTTCCATCATGACCGGGTAAGGCACTTCGTCGAAACCTGGAACGCGCGTGAAGGTGGCCTTCATCGCTTTCACGTCGAGGTCGACATATTCTGGCACGTCACGCTCAGCGAGTTCGAGCGCTTCGAGAACCAGAGCCATTGTCTTAGACTTTTCACGGACCTCAATCACGTCACCAGGTTTGACGCGGTAGGACGGGATGTTGACTTTCTTGCCATTGACCAGAACGTGGCCGTGATTGACGAACTGACGTGCGGCAAAAACAGTTGGTACGAACTTGGCGCGGTAGACAACCGCATCCAGACGACGCTCGAGCAGGCCGATCAGGTTCTCAGATGTATCGCCCTTCATCCGTGTCGCTTCGTCATAAGTGCGACGGAACTGCTTCTCTGTGATGTTGCCGTAATAGCCTTTGAGCTTCTGCTTGGCACGCAGCTGCGTACCGAAGTCAGACATTTTACCGCGACGACCAGCACCATGCTGTCCAGGAGGGTTCGGGCGCTTATTGACTGGAGACTTAGGGCGGCCCCAGATGTTTTCGCCCATACGGCGATCGATTTTATATTTTGTAGAGTGACGCTTAGACATGATGCGTCCTTTTCTGTCCTTCGCGGGCCGGTCCTTCTAAAAGGACGATTGCAACGGCGGCGGCACGAATATCCCGTCTTGAAGCGCGGCCCATTACGGCACCCAGCTACGAAGTCAACAGGCACTGACAGACTGAGGCGTTTGAGATATGCAAGCTTTCAAAGGGGAAAGACTATGAAACGAGCGCTCATTGTTACGGCAGCAATTCTATTATCGGGCTGCGCCACACTTCCATCAGCTGCGGACGAAACGCATAGCGCGGACCACAGTCACAATCATGATGATGGGCATCATCATCACTCTTATCTTGAAGCTGCGAATATCGCGTTCAACGCCATGCCGCCGGGCTCCAACCTGCGCCTGCGGGAACCCATTACAATCTCCAATGATCTTGAAGTCATCATATCAGACGTCGTCATCCCCCCAAACGCGACAGTTCCCGCCCATTATCACCCGGGTGAGGAGTTTCTCTACGTGATTGAAGGATCAGCCATCCATGTCGAAAGCGGGAAAGAAGACCAGCTACTGAAAGCGGGCGATGCCTATGTCATCCCACCGGAAGCGGTGCACGCCCCGCGCGGCGGCCCCGAAGGTGCCCGCGCGATTGTCTTCCGTGTCCATAAGCAAGGAAAGCCCGAACGCATTCTCGTTGATGATGAGTAGGCGAATTCCAAGCTGACAATCCTGTTCCAGGGCTTATGGGGACGGAATGGAGCCCCGCCCCCAACAGATCGATTCCCGCGCCGGACTGATTTCCGGCATGGCAGCCTATTTCATGTGGGGCCTGTTTCCCATCTACTTCGTCGCGACAAAGGCCGTCCCCACCCCAGAAATTCTGGCGCACCGGATTGTCTGGTCCCTGCCCTTCGGGCTTCTGATCCTGCTCTTTCGGCGTCAGATCGGCGAGATGCTGAAAGCGCTGAAAACACCGCGAACGCTGGGCCTTCTGTCCCTTGCTTCAATTGCGCTGGCAGCGAATTGGGGTGTCTACATTTACGCCATTCAGATCGAGCAGATTTTCCAAGGCAGCCTCGGCTATTATATCAACCCGCTCATTTATGTGCTCGTCGCGGTTCTGTTTTTTGGAGAACGTCTGTCAAAACTACAGGGCCTCGCCATTGCCCTCGCCTGTGCAGGCGTTCTGGTGCTGACGCTTTATGGCGGGCAGTTTCCAATTATCTCCCTGTTTCTGGCCATTAGCTTTACGATCTACGGTGTGCTGCGAAAGCTGATCGACGTTGGAGCGATGCCGGGCCTCTTCGTCGAGGTCCTTGTCTTGATTGTCCCAGCCTGCCTCTATTTGGGCTGGCTCTTTCAAACGGACACGCTGGTCTTTGGGGAGAGCACATCCATCAATCTGCTGATGCTCGCGGCGGGGCCTATTACCGTCTTACCCCTGCTGGCTTTTGCCTTCGCGGCGCGGCGGATACGTCTCTCAACGCTGGGTATTCTGCAATTTATTGGTCCGACCCTACAGTTTCTCTGTGGAGTCTATTTTGGTGAGCAGTTTACGACAGCTCACGCCATTTGTTTTGTTTTGATCTGGGCCGGAGTCATCCTTTTTGCGGTGGATGGTTGGCGCGTTAGCCACCCATCATCCGCATGAGGAAAACACCGAGCCCAAACGCTACAAAGTGAACGAGCGTTTGCTGAAAGACGAGAAAGGCTCCGTCTAAGACCATGTTCCGATCTGGTGCTTGTGGCTGTGAGCGGAGTTGATTGCGCCGCAGCGGCATGATCAGCGCTGTCCCGAGCAAAGCCGCAACAAACACAAACACAAAAGGCTGGGCGAGATAGCCTAGAACGAAACTGATCAGCAGGCAGAGATAAGGAAGAAATCGCATGGCGCGCCTCTAAAGCAAACCATCCCGCCTTCGCAACGCTTCAGACCACTCAGGTCTTGCGACGCTTCCGCTCAATATGTTCCCCACGCCCCTTGGAGAGCGCTTTTACGATCCCGCGAAACGTCCGGACTTCCTGTTCGGTCATTTTCGCGCGGACAAGGGGCGCACGAATATTGTGGCGCATCAGCTCCCGTTTGGTTTCCGGGTAGAAGAAGCCTGCCTCATCTAGCTCAGACTCCAAGTGATCGAACAAACGGGTCAGGTCTTCGCGGGGAGCCATATCGGATAGCGGATCGTCGAAAGTGCCCGGGATGCCTTGCCCCGCCGCATACAGAAACGCGAACACGTTCACGGCTTGCGCCAGATTGAGCGACTGAAAGGCGGGGTTTACGGGATAGGTCAGGATCGCATCCGACAGCGCCACATCTGAGTTGGTCAGGCCCGAAGACTCAGGGCCAAAGAGGATGCCTGTTCTTGTGCCCTGACTTTCCATCGCACGGAGCTGCGCTCCAATACCGTCCACGCCTTCAACAGGAAGCTCAATATCCCGACGTCGCGCCGTTGCAGAGAGCACATAGTTCAGGTCCGCTACGGCCTCTTCGGTCGTTTCAAAAATCTTCGCTGATTCAATGACTGACAGCGCACCAGCGGCCAATGTCACCGCCGCAGGGTTGGGCCAACCATCCCGCGGGGCAACAAGACGTAAGTCTGTCAGGCCAAAGTTCAGCATGGACCGCGCAGCCGATCCAATATTCTCGCCCAGTTGCGGATTGACGAGAATCACGGCGGGCACTGTGGCGGCCTGTTTCTCAACTTCACGACCCAATTGATCGTAAACTTCTTTACCAGGCTTATTCGCGCCCATGTGATACTCCGCCGTGATTCTCGTCAATCCGCAACTGGGCGAGAATATTGGATCGGCTGCGCGGTCCATGCT
>JBCBGR010000084.1:0-9348 GCA_038526555.1 Pseudomonadota bacterium | reverse complement strand
GTTGCAACCGCGCTGACGATGAAAGCGAATGTGAAGCCAATATGTTCCGCGAATGCCAGCAGCAGCAGATAGAAAACCGCCTGCGCAATCCCGATAAGAAGATATTGCGCCGGATGAACCCTGACGCTCAGCAAGGTTTCCATCAGAAAATAGGCCAGAAAGACCAGACCAATGAAGAGAACCGCATATTTCAGCGCGCGGTTAACCGTCTGATAGGGGTTGAGCGGGCTCACGAAGTTGACCTGCATCGCGCCGACACTTCCGTAGGTCAGTGCATCCATATCCATGGCGCGACCCTGATCCGGGAGACCACGGCGTAGGTAAGGCACAGACCAATCCGCGCTAAACCCGTCATCCCGAATGTCCCGGTCGCTCGGCGGAAAACGCCCTTCAAATCCGGGATGTGGCCAATCTGAACTCAACTGCAATTGTGTGCTTTTCGCGTAAGGGCCAAGTGCAAAACTTCTTGCCCCCGTGAAGCTAAGCCTGACAGACACCGACGTCATCGCATCGTTCAACTCTACAGGCGCAGGCACCGATAGCCATGTCACACCCGAAGGATCGAGATGATCATAAAGAATGGGTGGCGCTTTTGCTCCGCCATCACGGACAGCCTCAGCACGATCAGTACGGGGCTTCCCCATAAATCGGGGCGCGGCCAGATAGGGCTCAAACGGACGGGTTTCGCCGTTCGCCTCCAAGACCACATCTGATTGTAATCCCGTGACGTCAGCCATGCCGAGAATGATCTGTGCTTGTGTGAAATCCAGTTCGGGCCCAGCGCCGACCTCAATCTCAGTCAACGAGGTGAACTCCGCCGAGAGGCTGCCCTTTGCCGTGTAGATGGGCACCTTATAGAGGGAGCGGCTTTTCTCTTCGACCGTAACATCTTGAAAGAGGGCGGCCCCTGACTGCGCTGAAATAATGTAATCGCCTTCTCGCAAGCCCCCATTGGCGAGTGTTTCCCGATAGGGAATGGTCAGGAGCGGCCCGATCAGCCTCTGTTCGCCGCCATAGGTCTGACTGACCTCACGCGTGACTTCATTGGCGCGTGACGATCGATCAAAGCTGATGAAGGAAATGAACATGACCGGAATGGCCATCAGCACGATCAGGATCAGAATAACGATCAGCTTCAGGCCCAGCGATCGGCTTTTCTGGTGAAGTTTTTGCGGGACAAATCCCTGTGTATCGGATGTCATGACAACCTCTCTATCACGAAGATGGGCGGGCGTCTTGCGCATCGCTTATGGCGAAAGCGGCAGCGAATAAGGTCTGTCCTGAGGAAATTTCAGGGCAAAATATGGCAAATAAAACTGTCAGGCAGAATCGCCCTTCGCATCAAGCAAGTGCGAACATATCCTCGTGCAGCATCCGGCGATAATCCGGCATTATAACTGGATCACTATCATTGGCCGCAACGACCGGATCACAGAAGAGAAAGTCAAGTTCATCAGCTGTGCATCCAAGAACCTGTGCCAGATCACCCAAAATGGTTCGTCGCAAGTTCGGGTGAGCGCTGCGTGCCGCCCGAAGACCACTCATCACAAATTGTTCTGTCGGACACGGACCGCGCTGATCTGAGACATCAATCACGCACGTCAAACTCTGCGCGTTCGCTGTTTTATCAGATGATACAAATAGCTCGTGACTAGCCAAACTGTGACCCCTGCGACTCTGCCCCCACATCAGAGTTTGCAGCCTTACAGTGTGACTATCAAACCCTCAGTCTTCTAATCACCACAGAAAAGCTAACAGGAAAAGTAAATAATTCATTAATTACCGTTGGCGCGCCAATCCGGTGTCAGCCGTTTTGACGATCCCGGAACTGCGGCGGACGCTTTTCGAGGAAAGCGCGCACCCCCTCCTCACAATCCGGTGCGACGAAAGCTTTCTCCAAGAGATCACTTTCTTCCATGTGAGCCGCAAAGGGTTCAGTGGCGAGCGCACCGTGACCCAGCATCGTCGCTCTGAGAAGTCGCTTGTTTTGAGAGACCGCTTCCGGCGAGCAATTCACCGCAATGTCTTTGGCGAGTTCCATCGCCCGTGGCAGGACGTCCGCATTGTCATGCAATTCTGTGAATAGACCTGAGCGCAGGCCATCTTCAGGATCAATATAGCTACCCGTCAGCGACCACTGCGCAGCTTTGGAAAAACCAACCAACTTCGGCAGATAGAAACTCGCCGCCCCATCAAACACAATACCCCGGCGGACAAAGGGAAACGCATATTTAGCCTTATTCGCCGCAATGCGGATGTCGCAAGGCAAGGTCATGGTCAGGCCCACACCAACCGCTGCGCCGTTGATCGCCGCAATCACAGGCGTGTCCAGCTTTGCGATGGCGAGGTTCAACACACCGCCTGTATCGCGCGGCACACCGTCCACGCGCTCGGCTTTATAGTCGAGTCCAGCCGACCCGAAGCCATCGGAAATGTCTGCGCCCGCACAGAAAGCGCGGCCTTGCCCCGTCAGCACAATCGCCCGGACACTATTATCGGCCTCAAGCTCTGCAAAGACGTCCATCATCCGCATAAAGACGGCGACGTTAAAGCTGTTCATCGCCTCTGGGCGGTTCATCGTCACGATAGCCACAGAGGGGACGTCCTCATCGCGGGTCACAAGAACAATCGACTGATCAATTTCCATGGGGGGCTCTCCTTTTGACCTATGGCTAACGAAGCCCTTTCGCTGCGTCCACGGAGTGACCCCCTCCATCATAGAGCGGATTGCCTCGACAGTGATCGGGTGGTCTGGCACGGTCTTGGATGGAGGAGATCAAGATGATGAAAGTGACGCGCACACTCAGCCTGATCCTTTCACTCGTCTGGCTGAGTGCGTGTTCAGACCACGTTGCAGATCAGACAGTCACTGCGCAGTTCGCGAAGACGGATTTAGCCAATCTGAAACCGCTGGTCCTCGAACGCGCTGATCACTTTGATGTCGAGAGTGTCTCTGTCACGATCATGTCGGATGACGAGATACTCTCCATTTATCATGGACAGGCGAACGAGACAGGCCTGATGCAGGCTGCGTCCTTATCCAAGCCGGTAGCTGCGGCGGGTATCTTGATGCTGATGGAACGCAAAGGCGTCGACATCAATTCCGACATTCGGGATCGTTTTACATCGATTGATATCTATTCGATTGAGGGCGGCGACCAACCGCTCACCGTCAGGCAACTCCTCTCCCATACGGCAGGCGCGACACAGAGCGGCTATCCTGGCTACAGACGCGGCACTACCTTACCTTCGTCTGCTGAAATCATTATCGATCCACCAAGTCGCCTCGTCTCTGCTGTTGAACTCTCCTTGCCGAAAGGTGAGTTCAGCTATGCCGGGGGTGGATATCAACTCGCCCAGTTGCTCGCGGAAGATGTGAGCGGTCACCCGTTTGATGTGCTTATGCGCGACATTCTGTTTTATCCTATCGGGATGAGCCACAGTACCTTTACGCAACCCATCGAAGAGATGGATATCGCGCCGCTCACAATTGTTCCGGCCAACAGCGCACGCCGGTTTCGTGAAGGACTTTTTCGACCGTTGAAAGAGAGTTGGCACGACTACCCGGAACAGGCTGCTGCCGGACTATGGACCACATCAAGCGACTATGCGCGTTTCGTTGATGCGCTTCTCGACGCGGCTGCAGGACGTGACAGTGCCATTTCCCGTCAGGTCGCTTCAGCGATGCTGACCCCTGTCGCCCCAACGAACTTTGGCGACGGCGATCCCTATGGCCTTGGGGTCATGCTGACGCTGGATGACCAGGACCAAGTGGTCCGCGTCAGCCATAGCGGCTTGAATGCGGGGTATCGGGCGCTCTTCGCGGCCAACCCACAACAGGACCGTATCATTGTAGCCCTGAGTAATGCGCCGGGCGGCGTCCCGCTCAATTCAGAAATTGTCGACGGACTGCTGGAAAATTCCAACTTTTAGAGACCTCACGCGCCTGTGACCCAACGTGATTGGATAAATTGAAACGATCGGTCCATATAAGTGTCAGCCAAGCAAATGGCCAACTTATTTGAAAAGAGATCGACATGACACAGTTCACACGACACACACCCGACACAGCTCCCGCTGCGGCTAAACCCGTTCTAGAAGGCGCGCAAAAAAGCCTCGGCTTTGTTCCAAACCTTTACGCTACAATGGCTGAAGCCCCAGCCCTGCTCATCGCATACAGCCAGCTCAGCGAACTCCTGAACAAAACATCCTTCGATGCCACAGAACAGCAAGTTGTCCTGATGACGAATAACCGCTTGAATGGGTGTGATTACTGCATGGCGGCCCACACAACCATCAGCCAAGCCTCTGGCGTACCCGCTGACGTAATCGAAGCGCTACGCAATGGCACCGCCATAGCAGACCCAAAACTAGAAGCCCTGCGTCAGTTCTCCATCATCGTGAACGAAACACGCGGTTGGCCTGAACAGTCAGACCTCGATGCCTTCTTCGCCGTCGGTTATGGTCAGCAACAGGTCCTTGAAGTCATCCTTGGAACAGCCATGAAGGTACTCACCAACTACACCAACCATGTCGCGTCGACCCCGCTCGACGCCGCGTTCCAGCCGAACGCTTGGACACCTGCAGATACGCAAAAAGCCGCCTAGTCTCTCTCTCGAGGCCTTTCCCCTCGCTAGGTTGCTTGACGCCGTCACTCTCATCCGGAGTGGCGGCGTTTCTGTTGCCGCAACTCACGCCAGCGCGCCATGCGTTGCGCAATTGCCTTTTCCCGACCCACGGCTTTCGGCTGATAGAGCGACATGCGCTCCATCTCGTCCGGCCAATAGTCCGCGCCGGAAAACCCGTCTTCAGTGTCGTGATCATATTCGTAGCCCGCGCCATAGCCGAGCGACTTCATCATTTTCGTGGGCGCATTGAGGATATTCTTGGGCGGCGCCACAGAACCCGTCTGTTTGGCGAGCGCCATAGCGGCTTTCCACCCTGTATAGACCGCATTGCTCTTCGGCGCGGTCGCACAGGTCACGACCGCATGGGCAATCGCGAGTTCGCCTTCGGGCGAGCCCAGCCGTTCATAGGTCCGCGCGGCCTCTGCCGCGATCATCAGGGCGACGGGTTCGGCGGCCCCAATGTCTTCGCTCGCAAACCGCACCACCCGCCGCGCAATATAGCGCGGATCTTCCCCGCCCTCGATCATGCGCGCTAGCCAGTAGAGCGAGGCATCCACATCAGAGCCCCGCATCGATTTGTGCAAGGCAGAAATCAGATTGTAATGCGCCTCCCCGCTTTTGTCATAGACAGGCGCGCGCTTCTGCAGGAGCTGAGAGAGCGCGGCCCCGTCCAGGGGAGCATCTTGCGCGAACACCTCATCCGCCAGCGTCAGCAGGTAGCGCCCATCCCCATCCGCCATGTCGATCAGCTGCGCCCGGGCCTCGTCTGTTGCTGGCAAGTCTCGTCCCAGTTCCGTTTCTGCGCGAACCAGCAAACCTTCTAACGCCGCCGCATCCAAACGGTTCAGCACAAAAACCTGCGCCCGCGAGAGCAGCGCGGCATTCAGCTCAAAGCTCGGATTTTCTGTCGTCGCACCGACAAGGGTCACCACACCCGACTCAACAAACGGCAAGAAACCGTCTTGCTGCGCCTTGTTGAAGCGGTGGATTTCATCCACGAACAGCAGCGTCCCCTGCCCCGTCTGCCGCCGTGCCTGCGCCGCATCGAACACTTTGCGCAAATCCGCCACGCCGGAGAAGACCGCCGACAGAGCGACAAATTCCAGCCCCGCGCGCCCCGCCAGCAGCCGCGCAATCGTCGTTTTCCCCACCCCCGGCGGCCCCCAAAGGATGCAGGACGATAACCGATCCTGCGCCAGCATCCGCCCAATGGGACCGTCAAGGCCTAGAAGATGATCCTGCCCCACCACCTGATCCAGCGCAGACGGCCGCAACCGATCCGCCAAAGGCTGCGGCGCGGTATCAGATAGGCCCGCGGCGTCGAAGAGAGAGCTCATGGACCGAGCCTAGCCCGTTCAGGCAGCTGACGCCAACTTTGCGCTCTAAATGCTCACATCTTGCTGCGATGTTTGCTCGCCCGCCCACTCACCCGCTTGCGCCACATGCGAAAGCTGCTCGGTTTCATCTCGGCGCGCATGATGGCGATGACCTCCGCCTCACCTAAGCCCGTCTGTTCCTCAATCGCATCGAATGACGCTTTGTCGTCCCAGGCGAGCGCCACGATCTCCGACCGTGTGAGTGATCCGCGGTCGCGCCTCGCGTCCGGGTCAAGCGGCACAAAATCATCGGGGAAGGAACGCTCAGTCATAGTTTTCTTACGCACGACACCCGCATTCGATCTGCGCGGATTCAACATGAGTTAGCATTTTGCGTTATCATACAGTCGTGAATTGCCTGTGTTCGCCGCCTCCATAAGGGTCGTTCGAAAGACGAAGGGACCTCACACATGACAACACTCGAACTGGACGACAGCATCAAGGATGCCGTCCGCGACTATTACGGCAAGACCCTGTCGGGGAGCGTGGACCTTCAGACCGACGCCTGCTGCACGCCCGATTCCATGCCGGATTATGCCAAGCCGATCATGGCCGATATCCATGACGAAGTGATCGCGCACTATTATGGCTGCGGCCTCGTCCTGCCCAAAGCCATGGCCGGCCTCAGCGTACTGGACCTCGGCTCCGGCTCGGGCCGCGACTGCTACGTCATTGCGCGCCTCATAGGCGAAGACGGCCACGTGGTCGGCGTCGACATGACGGATGAACAGCTCGCCATCGCCAACCGCCATGTCGACTATCACCGCGAGCAATATGGCTACAAACGTGCCAACACCACCTTCCTCAAAGGCGATATTGAACGCCTCCAAGACCTCGACCTGAAGGACGAACAATTCGACCTGATCGTGTCGAACTGCGTCATCAACCTGACGCAAGACAAGGCGGGCGTGCTGGCCCAAGCCTATCGCCTCCTCAAGCCCGGGGGCGAAATGTACTTCTCCGACGTCTATTGCGACCGACGGCTGGACCCGGCCCTCTCCCAAGACCCGGTCTTGCACGGCGAATGCCTCGCGGGCGCGCTCTACTGGAACGACTTTGAGAATCTTGCCAAGCAAGTTGGCTTTAGCGATCCCCGCGTCGTCGAACAGCGCCCCCTCGGCATTCAGAACCCCGCCATCCAGGCCAAGCTCGGCGCGGCGCGCTTCTACTCCGTCACGTACCGCCTGATGAAGATCGACGGGCTGGAACCGGCCTGCGAAGATTATGGCCAAGCCGTGCGCTATAAAGGCACGATCGACAATGCGCCGGACGCGTTCGCGCTCGACTCCCACCACTGGATCGAAACAGGCCGCATCTTCCCCGTCTGTGGCAACACGTACCGCATGCTGCATGAAACCCGCTTCGTCCCGCATTTTGAATTTTTCGGCACATGGGACACCCATTTCGGGCTGTTCAAGGATTGCGGCACGGACCCAAGGTTTGATGCACCCCCCGCGACAGAAGCAGAAGCGGCGATGGATCAGTGTTGTTGAGGCTTCGCTAGCCCAACACTTCTCCCGTCATCACACAACCCTCTTCCCGTCATCACACGACTTGATCGTGTGATCCATGGGAGCCAGCCGAGACCTCATGCAATGGATGGCACAGTCGAGCTGTGCCATGACGAGAAGAGAGCTTTAAAACTTGAAAATCAGCCACACGCCACCCTGCGACTGACCGCGATTGTCAGCTACACTCTGAAAAGTGTCTCACTCGCCTCGTTGAAAAGGCATGAGCGCAGGCCTGCCCCCGCAACCGGGAGCAAAGGAAAATACCGTTTCGTCGCGTGGGACAAGGCCTGCGCGATCATCCAGTGCGACGGCGATGCGGATCACCGAGCCGAACATCCTCCACCCTCAAAGCGGCCTAACCGACAGGTGACATCTGAGCGCCAGCCCAGCCCTGCCGGATGTTTGGCATCCGCGCCCCGAGGTCACAAGACTGACCCAATGATCCGGCACCGGTAGTCCGAAGAGATGGCCAGCACGCATCATGCGCCAGCCCCTCTCCTGTTCCGAGCGTTTTCGAACCAACCCTCGCCTCAAAAGGACGAAGGTTTCAGCGACCCGCTGCCGCTGCTCTGACATTCGACGGTGGCGTGTCACCGCCCCGCGCCCGGCCCATCCGCACCGATCTCACAACTCCGTCTCGAAGGTCTCAGACGCAGCCGAAGCCACGGCCCGAGGATGCATCCCCCTCATGCCCTAAGCTGTGAGGGGATGGGGTTTATCATGGGGTGGGTTGGGGTGGACACGATAGCGGTTCTAATTTTCAATCCGGGGGATTGAAAATAGCGAAGTGCCGAACGGCACGCGCCGTTCGGGGGGCTCTCAGATTTACTACTGTTAGTTTATGACTGAAAAGATGACTGACCTTGCAGTATTCTAAACTTCTTCTCTGACTCTGGAGAAAAAGTTCTACCATAAGGTGCTGGTATTATTGAGTCTTTAATATTGGAGACATCAATGTCGTCTACATAAGATAAAAACTCATTCAATGAGCTATTCTTAGCTTTTAGCTCTTGAATTCTATTTACAGGTGTAGCCTTTTTCGCCTTTTTTCGTGCACTCATGTCGATATACTCCTCAGTCCGTTAGAAGCATGTATGAAAGCATTAAGACCATTGCGGCCCGCATGGTCCACGCATAACCCATGATAATTACGTATAGCTTGGCTTGTTTCAGCTTCAGCGCCAAAATCTTCAATCTGCAATTTTATATCTTCGCTTCTTAGACGTTGCATTGATATGCCTCTACCGTGTGAGTGCCATTTCTTCGCATCGCCAAGTTTTCCAGCAATTTCCTTAGCTCGTTTTTTTCTCATCGAATCAGTAACAGGTTTGCCTGTGCTTTGCGTAGTTACCCAATCCTTAAGTTTGTATTTAGGAAGCCACTCCATTATCAAAGATTGGCCGTGCTCAATGGACTGTTCAATATGGAATAGTTTGGCGGGATCGAAACGCTTAATCAGATATGATAGCTCTGCCCTAACCTTTCCTGGGTCCTTCGCCTTATTGATTACCTCGGTAAGCTCTTCAAATTTAGCTAAGTAACCTGCGCCAGGAACAGCACCAGAACCGTCATCGCCCGGAAACTGAGGGTCAATCGGACCCAAGACGGAATAATAATCCATGTAAATCCTGTCACCGGATAAAGCTAAAACAGTGCCAGCCGAATATGCATAATTGGGGATTATGAAAAAGACCTCCGAATAGTGCCTCCTCATAACTACTACGAGCCGCTCTACCGTCTCAATGTATCCACCATTTGTTTCGAGCATCACGATGAGTCTTGAGTTCTCAGAACTTGTTTTGAGCAACTCGATTACGATGCGAAACTCGTCAT
>JBCBGR010000083.1:0-9420 GCA_038526555.1 Pseudomonadota bacterium | reverse complement strand
TATCGCTTCGCAAGGATGGATCGTTTACGCGGCGGGGCCCTTTGCGGCCCTAGCGGGCTTTTATGGTCCGGCCTTGACCAACATGATGAGCATACGCGTCTCAGAAAACGAACAAGGCGAATTGCAGGGTGCACTTGGCGCAGCACAAGGCCTCGCCCTCATGATTGGTCCCGTCTTGCTGGGTTGGGTTTTCTATATCTTTGCGGACGCCGAAGCAGCGCCGATTTACTTGCCAGACGCGCCATTCCTTGTCGCCTCGTGCTTTGCTCTAATCTGCGTGGTGCTCTTCTGGTTCAGTGCCGACCGGACCAATGCCAGCAACGATACTGACGCAGTCGAAGACGGGCCATCCAAAACGTGACAATCCGCCAAAAGAAAAGCGGCCCCTAGGCCGCTTTCATTCTTAGAAGCTGTCTGAACAATCAAACGAGATTAAAGATCGCTTCCAGACCATCAATGTTCTGACGGGCCGCCACGGCTGCATCTCCTGAAAGCGCTTCCAAGTCAGTCTTTGCCTTTTCGATCTCTGCCATCAGGTCATCTTTGGTCACATCTGTCAGAGGCATAGCGCGCTCGGCTAGAATCGTCAGGCCTGCAGGCGTTACGTCCGCAAAACCGCCCTGGACGAAATATTTCTCTTCCTTGCCACCGTCATATAGCGTGATCGCGCCTGTGGTCAGCGCCGCCATCAAAGGCGAGTGCTTCGGCAGGATGCCTAGATCGCCTTCAGTCCCAGGCATGTCGACTTGGTCGACCTGCCCGGAGAAAAGCTCGCGCTCTGGAGAAACGAGAGAGACGTTGAGTTTGTCAGCCATCGTGGCCGCTCCTGTCCCTTAGGCCGCTTCAGCAGCCATTTTGGCCGCCTTTTCGATCACGTCGTCAATACCGCCGACCATGTAGAACGCTTGCTCTGGCAAGTGATCATACTCACCATTCACAACGCCTTTGAACGAGCGAATTGTGTCTTCGAGTTTGACCTGAATACCGGGTGAGCCTGTGAAGACTTCGGCCACGTCAAATGGCTGCGACAGGAACTTCTCGATCTTACGGGCACGGGCCACAGTGAGCTTGTCCTCTTCAGACAGTTCATCCATCCCGAGAATGGCGATGATGTCCTGCAGTGACTTATAGCGCTGCAGAGTTTCCTGAACCTGACGCGCGACCTGATAATGATCTTCACCAACTGTGCGCGGCTCAAGAATACGTGACGTAGAATCGAGCGGGTCAACAGCTGGGTAAATACCCTTCTCAGAGATCGCACGGTTCAGAACCGTTGTCGCGTCCAAGTGAGCGAATGATGTCGCTGGCGCCGGGTCGGTCAAGTCATCGGCGGGGACGTAAATCGCCTGAACAGAGGTGATAGACCCCTTGGTTGTGGATGTAATCCGCTCCTGCATGGCGCCCATTTCTGTGGCCAGTGTCGGCTGATAACCCACAGCAGACGGAATACGACCCAGAAGCGCGGACACTTCGGAACCAGCCTGCGTAAAGCGGAAGATGTTGTCGACGAAGAACAGGACGTCCTTGCCTTCTTCATCACGAAAATATTCCGCCTGAGACAGACCCGTCAGAGCGACACGAGCGCGCGCTCCGGGAGGCTCGTTCATCTGACCGTAAACCAGTGTCGCGCGGCTTTCGCCGTCCAGGTTGATCACGTTAGATTCGATCATCTCGTGGTAAAGATCGTTCCCTTCACGGGTCCGCTCACCCACACCGGCGAAAACAGAGTAACCCCCGAAGAGCTTCGCGATGTTGTTGATCAATTCCATGATCAAAACGGTCTTACCCACGCCTGCACCGCCGAACAGGCCGATTTTACCGCCTTTAGCGTAAGGGCACAGAAGATCGATAACCTTGATACCTGTGGCCAGAACTTCTGTTTCAGTCGCCTGATCGACAAAAGGAGGCGCAGGCTTGTGGATTGGCGCTTTGTTGGCCGCCTTGATCTCACCGCGCTCGTCAATTGGCTCACCAATGACGTTCATGATGCGACCGAGTGTTTCAGGGCCGACCGGGATTGTGATCGGCGCGCCTGTATCGACAACGTCTTGTCCGCGAACCAGACCTTCTGTGGCGTCCATCGCAATGGTCCGAACTGTGTTCTGACCCAAGTGCTGAGCCACTTCGAGAACGAGGCGTGTGCCGTTATTGTCTGTTTCCAGCGCGTTCTGAATTTCCGGCATCCGGCCATCAAATACCACGTCAACAACCGGGCCAATGACCTGGCTGATTTTGCCAGTTGCCGAGATGTTTGTGTTGGCCACCTTTTTCGGGGCGCGTTTGGCTGGCGCTTTTTTAGCGGGAGCCTTTTTGGCAGCGGGTTTCTTGGCCGGAGCCTTCTTCGCTGTTGTCTTTTTGGGAGCAGTCGCCATCGGGTGTTTCCTGTCAGCTACGTACGTTAAAGCGCTTCCGCGCCTGAAATGATTTCAATGAGTTCAGAGGTGATCTTCGCTTGACGTGTCCGGTTAAAGGTCAGCGTCAGATTGTCGATCATATCGCCCGCATTCCGCGTGGCATTATCCATGGCCGTCATTTTAGAGCCCATCTCACCAGCTTGGTTTTCAAGCAAAGCGGAGTAAATCTGGGTGTTAATGGAACGGGGCAGCAGAACCTGCAGGATACCCGCCTCGTCCGGCTCATACGTGTAGATTGCGCCTTCAAGATCGGGGCCAGTCGCGTCTTCGTCAGCCGCATCCAACGATGCATTCGCCGGAATCAGTGTCTGCGCGACGGGTGTCTGCTCCATGACGTTTTTGAAACGGGCATAGATGAGCTTGGCGACGTCAAATTCGCCCGCCTCAAACATGGCCGTCACTTCGTCACCAATAGACTTGGCAATGCCAGCATGGAGCGTACGCTCTTCTTTGAGAGAGATATATTTGACAACACGGTCATCATAAAGACGGTCAAACTCTACCTGATTGGTAAGAAGGGTTATGACCAATTGAACCGTCTTTTTCCAGCGCCACGATTTCTTCGCGTGCACGGCGAACAATATTCGTGTTGAAGCCGCCACACAGGCCGCGGTCTGCTGTCGCAATGATGAGCAGAACTGTGTCCTCTGATCCAGTCCCCGTCAGCAGCTTCGGCGCATCGCCACCACCCTCACCCATGGAATTGGCCAGGTTGGAGATCACGCCACGGATACGCTCTGCATAAGGGCGCGCGCTTTCAGCAGCCTCTTGTGCTTTACGCAGCTTGGCCGCAGCAACCATTTGCATGGCCTTCGTGATCTTCTGCGTGTTTTTTACGCTAGAGATCCGGTTTTTGAGCTCTTTAAGAGAGGCCATCGGATTACCCTGCGGTGTAGCTCTTCGTGAAGGCGTCGAGCACGTCCTTGACCTTCGCTTCGATTTCGTCGCTGAGCTTTCTCTCTGTCGCGATCTCAGAAAGAAGCGCTGTGTGATCAGTACGCAGGTGGTTCAGAAGCTTAGCTTCGTAATCCTGCACGTCCGTCACTGCAACGTTGGCGAGGTAGCCACGTGTGCCCGCATAAAGAACTATGACCTGCTCTTCCACTTGCAGCGGTGAGAATTGAGGCTGCTTGAGAAGCTCTGTCAGACGGTCTCCACGCGCCAGAAGCGCCTGTGTTGACGCATCCAAGTCAGAACCAAACTGCGCAAAGGCTGCCATTTCGCGGTACTGAGCGAGTTCCCCTTTAATCGGACCCGCAACCTGTTTCATGGCTTTGATCTGCGCAGATGATCCCACACGAGACACCGACAGACCCACGTTCAGGGCTGGACGGATACCTTGGAAGAAGAGGTCTGTTTCCAGGAAGATCTGACCATCTGTAATGGAAATCACGTTGGTCGGAATAAAGGCCGAAACGTCGTTACCTTGTGTTTCGATGATGGGCAGCGCGGTCAGTGAACCGGCGCCATTATCTTCGTTCATCTTCGCCGCACGCTCGAGCAAACGGGAGTGCAGGTAGAAAACGTCACCAGGATAAGCTTCGCGTCCGGGCGGACGACGCAACAGCAGGGACATTTGACGGTAAGCGACAGCCTGCTTGGACAGATCATCATAAACGATCAAGGAGTGCATACCATTGTCGCGGAAATACTCACCCATCGCACAACCAGAGAACGGTGCGAGGTAAAGCAGAGGGGCTGGCTCAGAGGCTGTCGCGGCCACCACGATGGAGTAATCCATGGCACCATTTTCTTCGAGAACCTTAACGAGCTGAGCGACTGTTGAGCGTTTCTGCCCAATAACGACGTAGATGCAGTAGAGCTTGTCGTTCTCACGATCTTCGTCAAACGCAGCCTTTTGGTTCAGGATCGCATCAACGGCGACAGCTGTCTTACCCGTTTGACGGTCACCAATGATCAATTCGCGCTGACCACGACCAATCGGGATCAGGGCGTCGATGGCCTTGATGCCTGTCTGGACAGGCTCGTGAACAGATTTACGCGGGATAATACCCGGTGC
This sequence comes from Pseudomonadota bacterium, assembly GCA_038526555.1. Taxonomy (GTDB): domain Bacteria; phylum Pseudomonadota; class Alphaproteobacteria; order Caulobacterales; family Maricaulaceae; genus Litorimonas. The sequence goes on along the minus strand of JBCBGR010000083.1, from coordinate 4,986 downwards.
TTTAACGTCAACGCGGCGGCGCTCTGTTGCTTCGATGGGGCCTTTACCGTCGATGGGGTTACCGAGCGGATCAACAACCCGGCCCAGAAGGCCTTTGCCGACAGGAACGTCAACGATTTCGCCCAAGCGGCGAACTTGGTCACCTTCTTTGATGGAACGGTCGTCACCAAAGATCACGACACCGACATTGTCAGTCTCGAGGTTCAGCGCCATACCTTTAATGCCACCGGGAAACTCGACCATTTCGCCGGCGCGGACATTGTCCAGACCATAAACACGGGCAATCCCGTCACCCACAGAGAGAACCTGACCGACATCAGAGACTTTGGCTTCTTTACCAAAGTCCTTGATTTGCTTTTTCAGAATTGTGGAAATTTCAGCGGCGCGAATGTCCATCGAAGACGTCCTTTGATAATTTCAATGTGCCCGGAGGCAGGTTACTATTATGCCTTAGGCAGATTTCAGAGCGAGGCGCAGGTCCTCGAGTTTGGTTTTCAGCGAAGCATCATAAAGACGAGAGCCGAGCTTAACGACGAAACCACCCAGAAGGTCTGGATCGATCGACGTTTCAATCTCAACAGCTTGACCAGTTTCCGCTTTTAGCTTGGATTTCAGTTGTGTGATCTGCGCTTGCGTCAGTTTCGTCGCAGAGACGACCTTGGCAACCTGACTACCGCGACGAAGCGCCACAAGCTCTTTAAAGGCCGCGATGATTGCCGGGATTTCAGCAGCGCGGCGATTCGCAGCTGCTGTCCCAACAAACTGCTGCGTCAGAACACTCAGTTTTGCAGACTTCGCGATTGCTGTCAGCGCCTCGACTTTGTCTTCAATTGCATAGACGGGGCTTTGCGCGAAATAGCGCAGTTCATCACTCTCTGCGAACGCAGCAGCAAAAACTTCCAAGTCTTTTTCAACGCGATTCAATGACTTGGCGTCTTCAGCCAACTCGATAAGCGCTTTAGCGTAGCGCGCCGGGGCTTCACCGGTAATGACGTCGTCTGATGTCACGAAAACTGTCCGTCAGCATGGCGCCGGGTGTGGCCGGCAGGTCGTTACGATAAGCCAAAAAGATTACCTGACTCATCAATCGGGCGCGCCCTAGCAAAGGCGAAACGGTTTGCCAACCGCTCACTTCCCGCAGGATACAGCAAACCACTATTTTTATGCGCATGACGCGCACTGGCATTTAGGGCTCAGAGCCGCTACGTAGGCTGCATGAACTATATAGACGCCGTAGATGCCCCGATTTTACGCGATGGCGCGATCAAACTGCATGGTTCTTCAGGATTTGAAGGTATGCGCAAGGCCGGACGCTTAGCTGCCGCCTGCTTGGATCATCTCGCACCACTCGTGCAGCCGGGTGTCACGACGGAAGCTTTGGATAATGCCGCGCGAACATTTATTTTGGACAATGGCGCGCTTCCAGCGACGATAGGATATCGTGGCTATAAGCACTCGCTCTGTACATCAATCAATCATGTCGTCTGTCACGGCATCCCAGGACCGAAGCCCTTAAAGGCGAGCGATATCCTGAACATTGATGTCACCGTCATTGTCGATGGATGGCATGGCGATACGTCCCGCATGTATGTGTCGGGTGAGCCCAACAGACGCGCACAACGCTTGATGGATGTGACTTATGATGCGCTTATGCTGGGGATTGCGGCGGCGAAGCCCGGCAATACGACGGGCGACATCGGTTATGCCATCCAGAGCTTTGTTGAAGGTGAGCGCTATTCGGTTGTCGAAGATTTTTGCGGACATGGTTTGGGCCAGCTTTTCCACGATAGCCCCAATATTCTTCACTATGGTCGCCCGGGTGAAGGAGAAGAACTGCGCGAAGGCATGTTCTTCACCATTGAACCCATGGTCAATCTGGGCCGTCCGAGCGTGAAAATTCTCTCAGATGGCTGGACCGCCGTCACACGGGACCGGAAATTGACCGCTCAATTTGAGCATTCCATTGGAATCACCAAAGACGGTGCGGAGATTTTCACCCTCTCACCCTCAGGACTTCATAAGCCTCATGCCGCCTGATGAGCGCACGGGCGAAAAGCCCAGTGAAAACTTCGAGACACTGTTTGAGAAAGCCCTGAATCAGGACGCGGCGTCGGAACAGGGGCTGTTTCCTACAAGAGAGGAAGAGAACACTCCCGCGCTAGAAGCGTCTCAAGACGAGCCTGCAAAGAAATCGCGGAAACCCAAACCGCACTATCATGACCATCGTGAGCGGTTACGCGACAAATTTACAAGACGCGGCGCGGAAGCCTTCGATGACTACGAACTCCTAGAACTCATCTTGTTCCAAGCCCTGCCCCGCATTGACACCAAACCGATCGCGAAGGCGCTTCTCTCAGAGTTTGGCACGCTGGCCGAAGTGGTCGCTGCTCCACCCGAAAAGCTGACTGCCATCAAGGGCATCGGCCCGAACGCGGCGCAGCATCTAAAAATCCTGCAACAAGTGGCCATTCGCATCGGAAAGAGTTCCGTGATTAACCGTCCTGTTCTCTCGAGCTGGAATGCCCTGCTCGATTACTGTCGCGCCGCGATGCAGTTTGAAGGGCGCGAACAATTCCGGGTCCTGTTCCTCGACAAGAAGAACCGCCTCATCGCCGATGAAATTATGGGTCAAGGGACGGTCGACCGTGCCCCTGTCTACCCGCGCGAAATCGTCCGCCGCGCTCTCGTGCATGAAGCAACAGCCATGATTCTGGTTCACAATCACCCATCCGGTGATCCGACACCCTCGCAACAAGATATTGAGCTCACGGACACAATCATAAAGACGGCTGAAGCCATCGATGTTGTGGTTCACGATCACCTCATCGTCGGGCGAAATGATGTCTCCAGCTTCAAGATGTTGGGATTAATGTAGCTTCTTGCTTGTCAGACCCTATTCACATGATAGTCCGGATCAAAATCTTCCGGGGACTCCATGACAACAGATACTGCACCAAAGCCCATGAAAGGGCGTGCCCTTGCCCTCTGGCTTTTGACACTGGTCTATGCCTTCAACTTCATTGACCGACAGATCATCGGGATTGTCTCCCCCTTCATCAAAGAAGACCTTGGGTTCACCGACGCACAACTCGGTTGGCTAAAGGGTTTCGCCTTTGCCGTTGTCTATTGCACCTTTGCGATTCCGATTGCGATATTGGCGGACCGATTTAACCGCGTGAAGATTGTCACGATTAGTTTGGCGGTCTGGTCAGGATTTACGGCCTTAACCGGCATTGCCAACACCTTCTTTACGATGCTTCTCGCGCGGATGGGTGTGGGGATTGGGGAAGCTGGCGGTAGCCCGCCCTCACACTCCATCATCTCCGATCTCTATAATAAGGAAGAACGCGCAACCGCTCTGGGTGTTTACTCGCTGGGCATCCCGTTTGGGATCATGTTTGCCTATTTCGCGGCTGGCAGTCTCATTGCGAGCGTTGGATGGCGCGGCACTTTGATTGTTCTCGGGGTTGTCGGGATTATTCTCGCAGCGGTGGTCCTCCTTGTCGTCAAAGAACCCGAGCGCGGCGCAATGGACACTGACACCGCTTCAGAAGATAGCGAAAAATCCCGAACTTATGTTTCACTCAGAGAAGGAATGCAGAATTCCTCCATGATGCCACGATATGTCATATTTGGCATTTTGCTGGCTCTAACCTTCATTCCAGCAATACAAGGCGTATTCCATTGGTCGATTGCTATCGGGTCATTGCTAATATTCGCCTTGGCATTTTGGCTAAGCGTACAGCCTGGCATTAAGGTTTTACTGACGATCCCATCCTGGTGGCTCATGTGCTTTGGCATCGCCTTCGTATCTTTCGGTGGCTACGCGATCAGTAACTGGGGCATTGATTACCTCGCGCGTTGGGATCCGACCCTGATGGAACCTGAGCGGTTTCGGAATCTGAATATGTGGTTCGGACTTATGAACGGCGTCGCTTACGGGCTCGGTACTTATGGCGGGGCGAAGCTCGCCGATATTCTCGGTAAGAACAGTGTCCGGGCCTATGGCTGGCTGCCAGGCGTTGTCCTGATCGTTGGTGTGCCAGCGCTTCTCTATGCCTTCTGGGTCGAAAGTCTCGTCCTGCACCTCGTGCTGATCACTGTTTACCTTGTGGCTGCTGGCTTTTACCTCGGCCCAAGCTTCGCAATTGCTCAAACCCTCGCCCCAATCCGTATGAGAGCGATGAGTACGGCACTCTTCTTCTTCATCCTGAACATGATCGCTTTGGGCGGTGGCCCCACTGTTGTTGGCATCATGAGTAGTGCGCTGGAACCTGTTCATGGGGAAGTTCACTCACTGCGATTAGCGATCACGTGGCTATGGCTGCCTTACTTGATCGGCATAATTTGCTTCATTTTGGCGGCAGTGACCTTGCCGAAAGACTGGGCAGATGCTGAAGCAAGGAATGCCGCTGGATAGCTTTATGCTATCCTGGCGTCATAGGGCCCTCTATCTAGCCCTACTCGCTGGCGTTCCCTTCATTGTCACAACGGTCTTGGTCTGGATCGGCATAGGCCAGTTGGGAATGATGACCGACGGCATCGGGATGGCAATCCTGTCCTATGCAGCGTTCTATGGGATCCTTTTCATGTTTACACTGCCGGCATGGTTCGGCCTTCGCATGGGCCATAGACCTCGTGTTTGGAAAGGCGTTTTGATTCCAGCGGCGGTTTCTATCTTCCTGATTATAGGCTTCATCCTTGTCACGCCTGTGTTTGAATCAAACGGCCCAAGACATTCAATGCAAGCCCTACTGACGACAATCGGCACACTTTCCGCTCTCTGCGCAATTCCAGGAGCCCTCATAGGCTGGTCAATGACGCATGCCCACAAGAAAGCACGAGCGCGGGTTTCCGTCATCGATATTTGGGACTAAGCCACCTCCCATGATTACACGTTACACGCGTCCCGAAATGGCGGCCATCTGGTCTCAAGCCTCAAAATACCGCATTTGGTTTGAGATTGAGGCTCATGGCTGCGATGCG
>JBCBGR010000082.1:0-9438 GCA_038526555.1 Pseudomonadota bacterium | reverse complement strand
ACGCCCTTAAGGCTGAAATTATAAGACACTTCAGTCCCGCGTGAGGAGACCGCTTCAACGGTCATATTCGCGCCGGCGCGCATTTCTTTGACGAGGCGGCGTTCATCGGAACTTTCAGCAATAAAGGCCTCATTCTCCGCCCCATACATGGCGACGGATGTGGAGCCGACCCTGGCTTTCGGAGAACGCGCAGGCTTCAAGGGGAAGCCTGTCATCAGAGAGGGTTGCTCCGTTGCATCCCCATTGGCCCAGTTGGAGACGAGGAAGAACACATCGCCGTGCCGGACATTGGTCGGGGAGAGTGTGGTCGGACGGCTGACCGCGTAGCAGGTTTTATCATTGCCGCTGCCGCGCGTGTAGACTGTCCAATCACTATGACGGCTATCGAGCTGCGGCGTGTTCGCGCTCGCGGTGAGCGGCGTAAACGCAGGCGACAAGCTAACGGCGATCAAGGCGGATAAGCAGAGGCGTTTCATGACGCCCTTATACAAACGGGACAGGCTTAATTGCTGCTTAATTTACGGAGAGTTTGTCAGCTATTTTGTCTCAGCCATTTTGTCCGAGACCTGTGCGTTTCTTCCGGCTTTTCTGCACCAGCGGGCGCGGCGCATGACCCCCGAAGAGAATACTGCGATCATACAGCGTAATCGCGGCCGCCAGACCGACATTCACGCAAAAAGCCGTCGGGATTTTCACAATATGCGCGCACGCGTCTTGAACGGGTTGAGAGAGAGAGCCTTTCTCTGGACCCAGAATATAGGCCGCATTGAGCGGGTGGCGGAAGCTGGGTAGGTCGACCGCGTCGTCGGTCAGTTCAACACCAACCAACACGCAGCCATCTGGGAATCGCCCTGCATCAAAGTCGGGCCAGCGGTAATAAGGAAGGTGTGTCGATGACCCCGACGTATCTGTCTGCCGCACGCTCTTTTCATCAAGCTCAGAGCCAATCGTGAAAGCAAAACTTGCGCCGAACGCATGACCCGTGCGCAGGATCACACCCAGATTATGCGCCTTGCTCAGCCCCTCGCTGCCAATCCCAAAATAGCCGCGCACGGCTTTACTCGACCGTGACGCCAGGTTGCGGGCGTTCAACAATGATGATGGAACGATAAATCGAATAGGCGGCGACAATACCGCTGCCGATCACGATCAGCCAGAAGGGCACATATGGTCCGAGGGCCAGCGCGCCTAATCCGATCAGTCCGAATGTCGTCAGATTGACAAAGAGGTTGAGCAGGACGGAGCCTGCACTCATCAGCTGTGCCCGGATCGCAGGCTCAGCGCGTCTCTGCGCCATGGCCTGGAGCGGGACGACAAACATGCCACTCGAGATGGACGCCCCCACCAGCATGCCGAGGAACATCGGCATGGCGGGATCAGCAAAGAAAGCGCTGACCGGTCCAAACGCTTCCGCGCCCATATATTCTGGGGCAGGTACCAGAATAAGGCCGACTGTGAAGATCGCGACGCCAATTATGCCAAGGGTCGTCAGGCGCACCGCTTCCGGTCCCCAGACTTTCATATTACCGACAGCAAACACGATAAGAGACCCAAGAAGGATGCTGATGGTGGAGCTCGCCAGCAGCACTTGGAGCGCTTGCTCATTATAGCCCATGGTCTGCCCGACAAAGTCCGGCAGCGTGGTCACAAAGACGGTCGAAAGTCCATAAAACCAGCTAATGCCCAGGAGAGGTCGCAACACATCAAGGTGGCCGAAGGCTTTTTTCAGCACACTTAATGTGGCCGTGACCGGTTCATAATTGACTTTGAGGTCCGGCTGCGGCGCGGGTGCAGGCGGGCAGGCTTCTGAGGCGAGCCAACCCACAATCGCGAGCACGATTAAGACAATCGAGATGACAACGGTTCCGAGTGCGAGCACAAACAGCCCGAATATGGTTGCGGCCAAAATAGTGGCAAACTGAAACCCGCTCATTAGCGCATTGCCTTTGATCAGCTCGCGCTCCGTAAGCCATTGCGGCAGCACCGCATTCTTCGTCGGAGAGAAGAACGCCGATTGTGCGCCCATCAGGCCCAACGCCACAGCCAAGATACGGACATCCATCAGGTAGAAACCCAGCGCCGCCAGTAACATGATGAAGATTTCTGCGCGTTTGACCCAACGGAAGATGACGCCGCGGTCGACCTTATCCGCAATCTGCCCGGCAATCGCACAGAGGACTGTAAAAGGCCCTGTGAAAATCAGCGCCGCGACTGGCACGCGCATCCCGCTGGGTAGATCAGACAGAAACGCCACTCCACCAAAGGTGATCAGGGCGATCAGGGCATTTTTCAGCGCATTATCGTTAAAGGTCCCTGTCTGGAACAGGGTGAAAAGCGGCAGAAACCGCCGGGACCAGGTCAGACCTGTTTCAGGGTGTCGGCTCATGAATCAGCGGTCTCCGTAACGGCTTTTTTGGCTTTTGCGTCTTCACGGGCTTGGGCCACGGAATTGAGCGCCACTTTCCCAATATCATCCGGGTTGAGTGCGCCTAGATCGTACAGGTCGAGGAGGTCATTCGAACGGGTTTCGATCCGCTCTTCGAGGAGTGCCATAAATTCGTCCTTCCCGAGGCCCGTCGGGATGGGATCGAGAAATTCGACATAGGCCTTCCCAGGATATTTCATCCAGTCCGTCTGGTTCCAGCGCTGCCCCAAGTTGGTCGCCACAGGCACAACAGGACAATCAAAATCCTGCTGTAGATGCCAAACCCCTTTCTTGTAGGGGTGCCGGGTCCCTATCCGAGAGAGATGCCCTTCCGGATATATTAGGATGCGTCGTCCCTGCTCGCGGACAACACGCGATGTTTCTGCCATGCGTGCGCGATTGGCAGAGCCGCCACAATGTTCAACAACCACCGCATTCATCTTGGCGAGGATCACTTTGATCAGCCAGAATTTCTCCAGATGATCGCCCGTGACAAAGGACAGATCATCAAACTGGTGAAACATGATGATCCCGTCGCCATAGGATTGGTGCTTCGCGGCCAAGATCACGGGGCCGTCATCCGGGACGCGCTCATGCCCGCTGACATCGACGGTAATCCCAGCAATAACCCGCATCCCCCACCGTATGAGCTTGGTGTAGCGCCGCAAGCTTGCCATGAGGAGAGTGCGCCCGGGCACAAGGCTGAGCAACACCCCGACAACCGCATAGAGCGCGGTTGCTGTGTAAAAGAACAGGTTGAAAAGGCTCGACCGGATCATGAGGGTAGCTTGGCGGTCCAAATTCCACTTGTCCAGCTTTGCAAAGCCTCTGAACAGCCTCTATGCTTATCTAAAAAAATAACTTGGGGGAGAGGTGATGAAACGGATCATTCTCAGTCTATGTGGCCTAATTGTCTTGGGTCTGGCCTACCTACTCTTATGGCCCGTGCCCGTCGCGCCAGTGGCGTGGGATGCGCCGGATGATTTGGGTTATGTGGGCGATTACGCGCCGAATACGGATCTCGCAGACCTCTCCATGATTGATCTGAAGCCCCATCACGGGCCCGAGGATATTGTGGCTCTGCCGAATGGTCGACTTCTGACGGCCACGCAAGAAGGCTACATTCTGATTATCGACCCTGCTTTGGAAACGGTTGATATTCTGGCGGAAACAGGCGGTGTGCCTCTGGGGTTGGAAATGGACCCCACCACCAATCGCTTGATTGTGGCCGATGCCTACCGGGGACTTCTTTCTGTTGGGATGGATGGCTCGGTCGAAACGCTGACGAATGAAGTCGACGGCACGCCGATCCTTTATGCTGATGATCTCGATATAGCCGATGATGGCGTTATCTATTTCTCTGACGCGTCGACAAAATTTGGCGCGGAAGCAGCTGGATCGACCCTCAGCGGGAGTTTGCTCGAACTTATGGAGTCAGACGGGACAGGTCGCCTATTGGCCTATGACCCAACCACACAGACAACCCGCGTGGTCGCAGACGGTTTCGTCTTCTCCAACGGTGTGGCGATGGCGCCGGACGGCGATGTGCTGATGCTGGTTACAGGCCGCTACCACCTGTTGAAGATCAATCCGGACACGGGCGACCAGACCGTTTTAATCGATAATCTCCCCGGCTTTCCGGACAATATCAATCGCGGCCCTGTCATGGAGGGCGTAGGTCCGACCTATTTCGTGGGCATTGTCAGTCCCCGGTCTGAATGGCTGGACGAGAATTCAGGCAATGTCCTAGCCCGCAAAATCGCGATGCGCTTGCCCGAATCCATGCGGCCTCAGGCGGAAAATTACGGCTTGATCCTGCAGATTGATGCGGCCGGAAATGTCCTGCGGACCTGGCATGATCCACAAGGGGCCTATCCAACGACGACGGGGGCTGTCATGGTGCCCTCTGAGACACTTGGCCACCGTATATATATCACATCATTGCTCGCGCCGACCCTCGGCTACCGCACATACCCTTAAAATGAAGGACCTCCCTATGTCTGACCGCGAATATGAACTCATTGTCTTTGGCTCGACCGGATATACAGGCCGCCTCGTCGCTGAATATTTGCAGCGGGAATATGGGGACGGCGTCAACTGGGCGATGGCCGGCCGGTCTCAAGACAAGCTGGAAGCAGTGCGTGCTGAAATGGGCCTGCCAGAGAGCGTCGATCTGGTCGTTGCTAATTCGTCTGACCCAGAGAGTTTGAAGGCCCTCGCCGCATCGACCCAAGCTGTTGTGACGACTGTGGGTCCTTACCAGCTCTATGGCGAACCGCTGGTGAAAGCCTGTGTCGAAGCCGGAACAGACTATGTCGATCTGTCTGGTGAACCCGCCTGGATGCGCGATATGATCGATCAATATGACGCTGCGGCGAAAGAAAGCGGTGCGCGGATTGTGCATTCTTGCGGCTTTGATTCCATCCCATTCGATATGGGTGTATATCTGTTGCAGCGCGAAGCCAAAGCCAAACGCGGCGAACCCTTTGCCAAAGTCCGCGGACGTGTTCGCAAAATGGAAGGCAAATTTTCCGGTGGGACAGCAGCCAGCCTCGGCCAGACCTTGGTCCGCGCCAAAAAAGAGCCGCATATTCTCGATTGGTTGAAAGACCCGTTCTCCCTGTCGGGTGACTTTTCTGGTCCGGTGCAGCCGACGGGTCATAAGCCGATTGAAGACGCCGATCTGGGTAGCTGGTCTGCCCCCTTCATCATGGCGGCGATCAATACGAAGAACATTCACCGCTCCAACGCCCTCATGGGTCACGCTTACGGCGAGGACTTTGTCTATGACGAGATGATGTTCACCGGCCCCGGCGAAAAAGGACAGCAAGTGGCGAACTATATCGCTTCGCAAGACGCTTTTGGCGATAACCCGCCCAAGCCTGGTGAAGGCCCGACCAAGGAAGAGCGCGAAAATGGCTTCTATGACATCGGCTTCTATGGGGGTGAAGGCGATGACACGATGGTGGCGGTCGTCACGGGTGACAAGGATCCGGGCTATGGCTCAACATCAAAAATGATCGCCGAGGCCGCGCTCTGCCTGACGCGTGATGTCGATCGCAATACAACGCCGGGCGGTGTCTACACGCCTGCGCCTGCTATGGGGAATGCGCTGATTGAGCGGTTGGAGGCTCATGCAGGGCTGACGTTTAAGATCGAGTCTTAATCGGCTTTCGCGACCTTCACACTGTCTGGAAGACCGCTGCGGATAATCTGCGCAATGCGGTCGACCAGGGCGCGACGGCTTGCAGATTTACGGACCGTGAGATTGATCTGACGGGCCGCGCCTTCTTCCTCAAGGCGGCGGTCCTGCAGCCCCATCTCTTCTGAGAGGCCGCTCATAGCGAGGGCGGGGACAAGAGTCACGCCTTGGCCCTGTGCGACCAGATTGATCAGCGTCTCAAGAGATGTTGCCCGGAGGGAGGTCGTACGGCTGGGCACATCGCAAATGGCCAGCGCTTGATCGCGGAAACAATGGCCTTCCGTCAACAGCAACACATCATCCCGGTCGACATCGGCCATCCGCAGGTGGGCCAGGGATGAGAGCGTGTGCCCGTCTGGAAAGACGAGGCGAAAAGGCTCCGTATAAAGCGGGATGGCTTCTAAGGCTTCCGTCTCTGGTGGCGTGGCGAGGATGGCGGCATCAATATCACCCGCTTCGAGGTCTGCAACCAGCCGCTCCGTGATGTCTTCGCGGTAAATCATGGTCAGATCAGGCAGCGCATCACGCAGGCGCGCTACAAACCGCGGGATCAGATAGGGCGCGACAGTCGGGATGAGCCCGAGTTTAAATTCACCTGCGAGCGGGTCTTGGGCGGCTTGGGCGAGGCTGCGGATTTCAGTCGCCGCGCGTAAGGCCAGCTTCGCCTGTTCGATCACGGCGTTGCCAGTCGCTGTTGCGCGCGCCCCACCGCGTCCCCGCTCAAACAGTGTCACGCCCAACTCGTCTTCAAGCTTTTTGATCTGACCGGACAAGGTCGGTTGGGAGACGTGGCAGCGCTCTGCCGCGCGGCCAAAATGGCCTGTCTCAGCGACGGCGAGCACATATTCCAGGTCGCGCAAATTCATGACGCGTTACATGTCAGATCGCAGGCGGCTTGCAAACGCTTAAAGCCCAACAACCCAGCCTTCTTCCGATTGGGCGGCGTGACGGGCCTCGCCCGTGAGATCAGGCGCGTTAAGTTTCTCGCGCAGCGACCCACCCGCGTCCCAGCTCAGAAAATCGCACAAAACGGCTTCGACCTGTCTTTGGTCTTTAACAGCAGGGCCGTCAGGGACTATGTGGGATGACGGATAGATTTCGGCGCAGATGACAGGCGCAGACAGATCTTCAGCAAAACCCGTGTCAAACGGCCAGAGGGCGATCTGCCCTTCAAACTGACGTCTCAACCCTTCTAGCCGGGCAATCCCCAAAAGCGCCTGACTCCCCACACTGCCTGTATAGGCGAGTTTGAAGACGGGCGAAGCAGAGGGGAGCCACCGCTCAACCTGGCGGAGATAGTCAAATGCGGGATAGGGCCATTCAGCGGGTGTGTCGGGGTCATAGCGTTTGGGTGATAAGCCGTCCGGGCAGGCCTTGCCTACATAGCCCCAGAAAGGGCCCAGATCAGAGCCCAGACGTTGATTGAGTTTTGCGGCGACGTCAAATCGATTGGATTGGTTGCGATTCGTGTCCGTGATCTGCTCATAAAGGGCTGACCAGAGCGCGGCGCGGTTCTGGTAGCCCAGAGCCTTCGCGAACCCTTGTGGGTAACTAAACGCAAAATCCCATCCGATCAGAAGGTGCTGCTGTTTAGACAGCGTTTCCGCAATGATCGTTTCAATGGACTGCATCGCTTGTGCGCGTGTGGCAGGGTTCGACGAAGGCGCATGGCTGTCGGAGATCCAGATACTATCCGCGCCTGTTTTGGGTTTGTTGGCGGCGGACCAGTCCACGATCAGGATGCGATCAAACAGTCGATCAGCCACATTTTTGTCCTTTTTTAACCCTAATCGCCGACGTATTTTGATAGACAATTTTGGAGGTCTTCGCATGGCCCTTTCATCTTTCTGGCGCAATGGCGCAGTCGGTCTCATGGCGGTGGCGACTCTCGCAGCCTGCGCGACGCCGCGCAACAACCCGACAGCCTCAACCGATTTGCGTGCGGCGCAGGACCAGGCCCAAACAGAAGCGGAAACCTATAATGAGTCCGAACTTGTTGCGGCGATTTCCACGCATCTGGGCGTCACGAGCGAATCTGCGGCGACAGCGATTGAGCGTCTCTTCAAAGAGCGTGGCCAACCCGTTGGCTATATCACTGGCGAAGAAGGCGGTGGCGCTCTGACGATTGGGGCGCGCTTTGGCAAAGGCACGCTCTGGATGAAGGACGGATCCAAGCGAGAGCTTTACTGGCAAGGCCCGACCATCGGTTTCGATGCAGGCGGCGATGCCAGCAAGGTCTTCACGCTGGTTTACGGCCTGAATGATCTGGATCAGATTTATCGTCGCTTTCCCGGTGTGGATGGCTCCGCTTATCTGGTCGCTGGCATGGCGGTGAATTATCAACGGACCGACGGAATTACGCTTGCGCCTATTCGAACAGGTGTCGGTGTGCGCCTTGGCGCGAATATTGGCTATACGCGCTATACACGCGAACGGGCATTGCCATTCTAATGTCTCTAACGCACACTGAGCTTCAGCTTACAGGCCTGACTTTATAAGTCGTTCTCGAACAACTCGGTCGCTTTTGGGTAAAACCAACGGCCTTGGTTCGTTCTTTATAGCGTCTTCTAGAAATTCGCCGAGAGAACATCCAAGCTCATACCTATCTGACTCATAATAGGAGTGCTCTATATATTCTAGTCAGCTGTCTATTGTATTGGTCCAGTCTCCCGCAAAATCTAGCTGATAGCCAACACTGCAACCTCTTACCCAAGAGGCGAATTCTTGGAACGTAATCTCCTTTTCTCTGAACCGCTTTATCTTTGAAAGCAGATGGTCGTAGCCTTGGAGCATCAATATCCCCTGTTTCAGAAAATTAAGCGTTACAGTTCTGTCCCAACAGCTTCGCTGATTGTTTCAAACCCATCCGCTTTCAGGCGTTTGGTAAGGTCGTCGCAAATCTCTTGAACCAATTGCGGGCCGTGGAAGACCAAGGCGCTGTAAAGCTGGATCGCTTTCGCGCCCGCCTTGATCTTAGCGTAAGCTTGTTCACCAGAGCCAATGCCGCCCACACCGATCAGGTCGATTTTGCCATCCGTGGCTGCGTGGAACTCTGCGAGGAGACGAGTCGATTTCTCAAAGAGCGGTTGGCCGGAGAGGCCGCCTGCTTCTTCGGCCCATCGCGCGCCAATCGCCTCTGGTCGGTCAATGGTGGTGTTGGATACTATAATGGCGTCCAGCGCGTAAGTGCGGACTTGTTCTACCACGCGCGGGACAGCGCTGACGTCCAGATCAGGCGCAACTTTGAGGAAGACCGGATAGTTGGGTCCGTCCGCTGCGAGCTGTTGACGGGTCTCTGCAATCCGTTCCAGCAATTCATCCATCTCGTTAGCGCCCTGGAGTTTACGGAGGCCCGGCGTGTTCGGCGACGAAATATTGATCGTGAAATAATCCGACAGACCCCAGAGCCGTGTCAGCCCTTCCAGATAGTCCGCCACCCGATCTTCGCTGTCTTTATTGGCCCCAAGATTCGCCCCAACAACGCCCGAACGTCCCTGTCGTGCGCGGAGGCGTTTGGAAAAGGCGTCGAGCCCCTCATTATTAAAACCCATCCGGTTGATGACCGCTTCGTGGTCTGTCAGGCGAAAGAGGCGCGGCTTGGGGTTGCCGACCTGGGGACGCGGTGTGACTGTGCCGCATTCCACAAATCCAAAGCCTGCGACCAGCATCGCGTCTGGGACTTCCGCATTCTTATCAAACCCCGCGGCGAGACCGACCGGGTTGGGGAGGGTCAAGCTACCGACCGTTGTGCGTAGCGCAGGATGGTCCTTCACCGCGCTTTTCGGGCCGAGACCTGTTTTCAAGAGCTGGA
>JBCBGR010000081.1:0-9442 GCA_038526555.1 Pseudomonadota bacterium | reverse complement strand
CCAGCCGATCTTGATGAAGGGTTTGCGCGTGCAGTGGCCGTTCGTGAACTCGATAAGGTGCATGATGGCGATGAAACTCTCTCATTTAATCTACCGCTCATGTCCGGGCTGACCTGGGATGTCGGAGATCGGTTCCAGTTCGAAGGTCAGCTTTGGTCTGTTCAATCGCTGGAAACAGGTGCTGAGGTTGCGGTCACAGCGCGACGGCTTGGAGGTGAAGTGCCGACCTTGGTGTCGGGAACGACACCCGAAACACCCTCTGACATCGTCTATGCGGGATCACCTCAACTGCTGGCTTTCGATTTGCCGGGACGTTCAGGCGTGAGCGTGGGCGCGTTGCTTGATCCTTTTGAAGCCGTCGAGGTCAAGGCCGCCGATCAGGAAACACGTCTTGAAAGCCCTGTGCGTGTCGGGGCGACCCTCACAAATATTCCCCGTTGCCCGGTCTGGACGCGAGACTTCACCACAGAGCTTGACGTCTTTCTTCCTGGTGCGGAACCCGTCGGTGTTGAGACGTCCGCCTTCTTAGAGGGCGCGAACCGTTTTGCGATTGAAACGGCATCAGGATGGGAGATCATTGGTGCGCGTGACGTCGAATTGATCGCGCCACAGACTTACCGTCTCTCCCACCTTTTGCGCGGGCTCGACGGGAGCGAAGCCTATATGGAGGACGTGATTCCAGCAGGCACACGTATCCTGTCACTGGCATCGGGCCTGACGATCCTACCCATTTCGGATGACTGGCGTCTGTCAGACGTGTCTGTGACGGGCCGGACCGAAAAACGGGACGCGCGTTCCGCAGAACTCACATGGTCAGATGTGGCTGGATATCCTCTTAGCCCAACACATATTCGCTGGGATGGTTCAACCCTGTCCTGGATTGGGCGTGACCCGTCCTTCACGGAATGGACTGAAGATGCCTCACATCTGAACTACCGAGTCATATTTTATAGAGGGGACGAGTCTGAGACCGTTGAAACCTCTGAGACTGAATTATCCGTCGAGCCTTTTGAACGGGTCGAGATTGCACAGATAACATCACAAGGCCGCGCGAGCCTTGAAACTGCGACGTTGATTGTCGAGGCGGTATAACTAAATAGGCCCGGATGGCCGTTAAGAATCCATATGACCTGCTGGGCGTTGATAAGTCCGCGACGGATAAGGAAATCCGTTCGGCCTATCGTAAGCTGGCCAAAAAGCTGCACCCGGACACCAATCCGAATGACGAAGCGGCGGCTGAGCGCTTTAAGGAAGTGACGGCGGCTTACAACCTCCTCTCAAACGCTGATCTGCGAAAGCAATATGATACAGGTCAGATTGATGAGCAGGGGCAGCAGCGCAATCCGTTTGCGGGCGGCTTTGGCCAGAGAGGTGGCGGCCCTGGCTACGATACGGGCTTTGGCGGGTTCGAAGGCTTTGGTGCGCGCGGTGGAAGCATGGGTCAGGACGATATGTCCGATCTCTTCAGTTCGCTTTTCGGCATGAATACGGGCCCGTTCGCAGGCGGCATGCGCGGCGGTATGAACCGCCCTCAAAAGGGGGCTGACGTCCAGTATACGGTTGATCTCGGCCTTCCCGAGGCCCTGACAGGTGGGATGCGTCAACTGCCGGGTGGGACTAAGGTTCGCATTCCCGCTGGTGTTCGTGATGGTCAAACCTTGCGTGTGCGCGGCAAGGGGCAGCCCGGTCTGCACGGTGGCTCTGATGGCGATGCGCTGGTGAAGATTTCAGTTAAGGATCACCCCAACCTAACCCGAAAAGGCGATGACCTACATTTGCGACTCCCAATCTCTCTGCGAGAAGCGGTTGAAGGGGGTCCTGTGCGAATTGATATGCCGACTGGCGCGCTCAGCGTTAAAATTGCGCCGGGTTCCAACACGGGTAAGAAAATGCGGCTCAAAGGCAAAGGGCCCGTCGGGAAGGACAAGAAGCGCGGCAACCTTATCGTTGAGCTGGTTGTGACCCTAAGTGACGAGGAATTGCTGAGGGCGGAGAGCATTAAAACAGTGCTTCCAGACGATTCGGGCGACGCTCTGCGCGAAAAACTGATCTGATTACTGCATGTTCAGCTTTCCGAACATGACCTGCACGGGCCATTCAGTCTTCATTCAGAGCTTGCGACGTAGGGAGGGCGTCATGACACGGATGATCATGATAACCGCTGCGCTCTTTGCCTTGCTGAGTGCAGGCACTGCGAATGCCGCGCCGCAGTGGGCGAAGCCTGATCGTGCGAAGCCAGCGTCGACAGCGTCCTGGCACTTTGTGCAGCGGCAGATTACTCCGCAGGAAGCGCGGGCGATTGCGCTATCGCGGGTGCCTGGCGGTGAAGTGGTCGATATTCGTCGGACATCGAATGCCTATCGAGTCCGGATTATTGCGCGCAACGGCCAAGTGATCGATATTATTGTCGATGCCACAACAGGCCGTATTCGTTAGGCTTTTTTCATCAACCGTTTCGGTCTAACACACCTGTATTCAGGAGGATTCCATGCGTATTCTTGTCGTCGAAGATGACCCCGATCTGTCACGCCAGCTCAAACAGGTGCTGAAAGAGCAGGGCTATGCGGTCGATGTGGCCACAGATGGCGTTGAAGGCCATTTCCTCGGCGATACCGAGCCCTATGACGGGGTCATTCTGGACCTCGGCTTGCCGCAGATTGATGGCGTCTCCATCCTGCAGAAATGGCGGGCCGATGATCGCAAAATGCCTGTCCTGATTTTGACGGCACGTGATCAGTGGAGCGAGAAGGTCGCTGGTTTTGATGCTGGCGCTGATGATTATCTGACCAAACCCTTCCATACAGAGGAGTTGCTGGCGCGTTTGAGAGCGCTTTTGCGCCGTGCTGCGGGTCACACGACAGATACGATCGAGATCGGTGATCTCATGGTCGATAACCGCGCTGCTAGAGCTTTCGTCAACGGCATGGGTATCAAACTCACCAGCCATGAGTTCCGTCTCCTCGCCTATATGGCAGCCCACAAAGGCCGCGTGATTTCGCGTACAGAAATGGTCGAACATATTTACGATCAGGATTTCGACCGCGATAGCAACACGATTGAAGTCTTCATTGGGCGTCTGCGCAAGAAAATCGGGACAGACCGGATCGAAACGGTGCGGGGTCTGGGTTATCGCCTGACTGACCCCGACGCGACTGAGGCGGGTTAATCGGCTCTACGCAGCGTGGCGCAAAAACCTAATCCGTCTCTGGTCTCCCGGCTTGTCCGGGCGGCTCTCTTCTGGACGGTTCCAGCGCTCATTATCACGCTACTCCTGTTGACCTGGTTCTATCGGAACACGGTCTATAGTTCTTTCGACGATCCATTGGAATCGGCGGTCACGGCTCTGATCGCATCAGTCGAAGTCTTTGAAGCGGATCGGCTCACGCTCATGAGTCAACCGATTGATCCGCGTTATCAGCAGGCCTTGTCGGGGCGTTACTGGTTGATCGGCAATGTCATGCCGGATGGCCAGATCGAAACGATTATATCCTCACGTTCTCTCTATGAGCAGGCCTTGCGGATTGATCCCGCTGACCGTGCGCGCTTGCGTGATGCGAGCGGCGAACCGGTGCGTTTCTCAACCATGGGCCCCAACCCCGGAGAGATTTTAAGGGTCGTCGGCCGCGAGGTCAGCCTCCCAGGCGTATCTAATCCGATCATCGCCATGGCGGCTGCGGATCGTCGTCCAGCGACCCGTTCCATTCAAACCTTTGTTGCTGCTGCTCTGTTCCTCATGGGGTTGCTAATTGCGGGGCTTGTGGCTGCGATCTTTGCGCAGGTGCGTCTTGGATTAAGACCGCTTTTCGCCCTCGCTGAGAGGGTGGCTGACGTACGCGAGGGCCGATCGACGAGTGTCGAAGGGCAATATCCTGCTGAGATTTCAGGACTGGCAGATGAGCTGAACTCTCTGATCGTTCATAATCGGAATGTTGTGGAACGTGCGCAAACCCATGTGGGAAATCTGGCGCATGCGCTGAAAACCCCCATTGCCGTGCTGCGTAATGAGGCTGGCTTAGACTCGTCTGTGTCCACAGATATTGTCCAGCGCCAGACTGACGCCATGTCCGCGCAAGTCGATCACCATCTCCGTCGCGCGCGGGCGGCCGCGCGGGGGCAGGTGATCGGCCTGTCTTGCGATGTGGACGAGGTCTTAAGCGCTTTAGCGCGCACCCTGCCGAAAATTCACCGCGATAAGACGCTGGTCATTGATGTGGATGGTGAAAGCGGATTGAGGTTCCGCGGCGGTAAGCGTGATCTTGAAGATATGATCGGTAATCTCATGGACAATGCGGCCAAATGGACGACATCCGCGATTGAAGTGTCACGGACGGCTCAGGACGCCCAGTTTTCATTGGTTATTGAGGATGACGGTCCGGGGATTCCGGACAGTGAAATCGAAACGGCTTTGAAGCGGGGCGCCCGTTTGGATGAGGCTACCCCCGGCTCAGGGCTAGGGCTCGCGATCGTCAACGATCTCGCTGAGGCCTATAGTGGGACCCTGAGTTTGAAGCGTTCCTCTTTGGGTGGCTTGAGAGCGGAACTCACATTGCCGCGTGCATTGCAGGACGTAAGATGACGGATAAACCCATCGCTTTGGAAGATCGTGCAATTGAGGGCGCGAAACTCTTCAGTCCCAGCGCGGGACGAAATAAGGCTGTGATTTCAGAGTGGTTAGCGGACAACCTACCCATGGATGGCCGTGTTCTGGAGGTGGGCTCAGGGACCGGTGAACATGGTGCTGCGTTGGGCGAGCAGCGTCCTGATGTGATCTGGCAATATAGTGATCCTGACCCTCAATCGCGGGCTAGTCAGGCGGCTTGGGCCAGCGATCACTGGCCAGCGCCGTTGGATTTGGATCTTGCGAAAGAGAGCTGGGCGGATGATCTGAGTAAAGTCGATGCGATTTTTTCTGCCAATATGATCCACATTGCCCCAATTGAAGCCACGCATGGCTTAGCGGCAGGGGCGGCGAAACTCACAGACACCGTTATCCTCTATGGTCCGTTCCTGTTTGGTGCTGACAGCGCGCCGTCCAATCTGGATTTTGACACATCGCTTAAAAGCCGGGATCCGGGCTGGGGTGTGCGCGAGTTCGATTTTGTTAAGCATATCTTCGAAAATGTAGGCTTTAGTCAGGCCGAATGTTTCGAGATGCCACGCAACAATCATATTGTGAGGCTATCGAGGCCCTGATTTTAGGAGCCCGCCATGCGTGCGACACTGTCGATTGTGAGCGCCGCCACACTGCTTTTCAGCGCAACGGCCTACGCGCAAACAAGTACCGAAGTCGCGGAGCCCGAAACCGTTCCGGCGATTGATATTAACCGTCCGTCGGCGGAAGGTCCATACGCACCCCTGCGGCAAGGGGCTGAGGCCGCGCGGTCGGCTCTCTCCAAAGCGCAACCTGCTTTGGGCAATCTACTCGACGCGCCTGTTTCAAGCCTCCCTTCAATTGCGGACCTTGTTGCGCGGGTCAGTCAATCGACTGTCAACATCATCGTCACGACAGAGAATGGTGAAATGCTGTCCGAAGGGCAGGGGTCCGGTTTTGTCATTAGTCCGCAGCGCGAAGTGGTCACGAACTACCATGTGATTGAAGGCGGGCAGGTTATCGAGATCGAGTTCAATGATGGCCGCCGCTATCCCGCAAAAATTATCGGAACGGATGAAGAAACCGATCTGGCGTTGCTGACCTTCGACACACCAGAGACCATCCCCTCTGTCAACTTCCATAGCGGAACGCCTGCGCGGATTGGTGATTGGGTTGTGGCCATCGGCAATCCGTTCGGGATTGGTCAGTCGACCTCATTAGGCGTGATTTCAGCCATTGGGCGCGCCCGCGTCGATAGCGGGTCTTTCGTCGATTACATCCAGACGGACGCCACGATTAATCGCGGCAATAGCGGCGGGCCGCTCTTTAATTTGAACGGCGATGTGGTGGGGGTGAACTCCGCGATTTACTCTCCAACAGGCGCATCCGTTGGGATTGCATTCGTCATCCCCCATGAAACGGCGGAAACCGTGGTTAATGCAATCCGCCAAGATGGCCGGGTCCGTCGTGGTTATATGGGGGCAGGCTTACGCGACGCCGTCTTTGAGATGGACGGTCGCCCCGGCATTTTCAAATCCGGTGCCATGGTCAACAATCTAGTCCCGGGCAGCCCGGCCGAGGTCTATGGGCTCAAAATCGATGATATCATCTTGCGTATCAATGATCAGCCCGTGCGTAATTCCGTGGAGGCGACACGCGCGATTGGCGAAATGATGCCAGGGGATGTCGCCGACATCATCTTTGAGCGCGTCGACAAAACTTATTCCTTGCAAGTTGCCATCGGCGAACGTCCCGAAAAGGCTGATGTCGAACGCGCGTCAGCTATCAGCCGAGGTTTACCCCCGCCAGCACCGAAAGCGGCACCCCACGCGAAAATCAATATCGACACAGGCGTCCACGTTCTGGACATTTCAGCGGAATTTCGAGCAGCCATTGGCATGCGGTCGGATCAGGTCGGCGTCTATGTCGAAAGCGTTGATCCGGGCTCACCAGCCGAGCGTGCAGGCTTCAAAATCGGGCAGGTCCTGTTGCAGGCTGACAGTACGCCGATTGCCGAAGTCGATAAGTGGCGTTCAATCATTCTGAATGCCAAAATCGATAAGAAATCAGGTTTGCAAATTCGCCTCAGACCGAAGGCTGGTGGGGAAACAACTCTGCGCCTTCCACTTTAGACACGTTTCAAAAGACTGTTTTATATAGGCTTTTAGGGTTTTTGCAGAACCTTACCAAATCGTCGTTATCTTTCTTCGTCGATCCGCGTTATCTAACATGGACAAAACATTACGAAGGAGGGTCCGATGCGGATTCTGGTTGTTGAAGATGATGAGGTCGCGGCGGAATACGTCAAAAAGGGCCTAAGCGAAGCGGGTCATGTGGTTGATCTTGCGACAGACGGTGATCTGGCTCTGGAGATGGCGAGTGCTGCGGATTATGACGCTCTCATTCTGGATCGTATGCTGCCTAAGAAGGATGGCCTCGCTGTTCTGGGCGAATTACGCGAAGCTGGAAATGCAACTCCTGTGCTGATCCTCTCTGCGCTCGGCGAAACCGATCACAAGGTTGAAGGCCTGCGCGCGGGCGGCGATGACTACCTTGCCAAGCCATACTCTTTCACTGAACTGCTGGCGCGCGTTGAAGCCATCGGGCGTCGTTCTGATCCGACTGCGGCGGTGACCAAGCTGAAAGTCGGTGATCTAGAAATGGATCTGCTGGCGCGTACGGTTCACCGGGAAGGGCAGAAAATTCTCCTACAGCCCCGCGAGTTTCGCTTGCTGGAATGTTTGATGCGCAATGCGGGTCGTGTGGTTACACGGACCATGCTGCTCGAAAAAGTCTGGGATTATCACTTTGACCCCCAAACAAACGTCATCGACGTCCATATTTCTCGTCTGCGTGGTAAGATCGACAAAGAGTTTGAGACACCGCTCCTCCATACAGTCCGGGGCGCAGGTTATCGGCTTCAACCCGCGTGACAAAGCGTCTAGGCTGAACGTGTGTCAGCGACTCAACGCAAGGATATCCAACCCTTAGGCGACCTAGCGGAAACGCTAGGTCGTTTGCTTCGGAACACGGTCTTTCGCCTATCGATTGTAGGGTCGCTGCTGTTCGGTGTCTCACTGCTCGTCGCGCAGCTAATCGTCTATGACACGATAGTGTCGTCAGAAGAGCGTCGCGTCGAGCAGGGTCTGACAGAAGAGCTGACCGAACTCGAACTCCTCTTTGCGCAAGGCGGAGAGGCGGCCCTTCGCGCGGCGCAACAAAATGGTCTACTCACAGAAGCGACACCTCAAAGCGTTGCCCAAGCGATCTTTGACCAAGGGGCGCAACAAACATTGCAGCGTGTCATTACTCTGCGCGACCTCTCTCCCGACGTCTATTCCATGTTCGTCTTCAAGGATGAAAGTGCGACTGGGAAGATGGTTACGGATGAGATTGAGGCGCTCAAAATCAATGCGCCGACGCTCACTCAGTATGACACAACAGACCTATTACGTGAGGAAGTGATTGCGACTGTTGAGGCAACAGATGTCGCTGACGGAGACCCCGTTTTTGAAGAGCGGCGTGTGCTCGCCATTGGCCACGCCGTTTTTCAAAATGATCAGAAAGTCGGCGTTATCTTTGTGGGCCGTGACGTTGAAAACATTCGTCGAACCGGGGAACGGATGCGTCGTGCTATGACGACATCCTCGCTCATCGCAGTTTTCTTGGGCGTCTTATCCTCCATTTTTGTGGCGCGCCGCTTTGCGCGTCGTGTGGACAGTCTCAATAAATTGGCGACCGACGTGCAAGCGGGGCATCTGGATCGGCGGGCGCCACGAAATTATTCGGAAGATGAAATGGACCGTTTGGCCGAGCATTTGAACGGTATGCTGGACCATATTGATCGGCTCATGCAGGCCATGCGCTACGCTGGAGATTCTGTCGCGCATGACCTGCGAACGCCGCTGACACGATTGCGTACACGATTAGAAACGGCTGCTGTTGAGGCTGGTGATAAACCGGAAGCGGATGTTTTGTTTGCTGCTGCGGGCGATGCCGATCAGCTTCTGAGTACATTCGATTCTGTTTTGCGTATTGCCCGTTTAGAAGCAGGCGAACGCCGCGAACTCCTTAAACCGCTCGATCCGAAAACCGTTCTGGATGATCTCGCTGAGCTTTATGAGCCGGCTTGTGAAGATGCGGGGCTGGATTTTTCCTATGATATTCGGGACGGCCTGACGATTATGGCGGATCGTGGCCTTCTCTCTCAAGCCGTGTCCAACCTGCTTGAAAATGCAATTAAGTATGCAGGCGGCGGCGGTGGCTCCAAAATCCGGCTGACGGCCCGCAAAGGGGCGCGTGGGCGGGTTTCCATCGAAATCGCGGATGACGGGCCGGGTATCCCTGTCTTTGATCGGGAACGTGTGCGTGAGCGCTTTGTCAGGCTTGATAAGAGCCGGACATTGCCCGGTTCAGGGCTGGGGTTGGCTTTAGTCGATGCCGTTGCAGATCTTCATCAAGCTGAGCTGGTTATGGATGATGGGCTCGGTAATGAAGCCATCCAGGACGGCGAAGTCGATCATGAAGGGCGCCCCGGCCTGTCCGTCAGGCTCGTCTTTCCGCGGATCAAAGCGACGCGGCAATCCGATGACAGCAAGTCAAAAAAGCAGGGCGAACTCGCGGATTAAGAGGTTTAGCTAGAAGGCGCGGGTACAGTTTCTGCAGCTTTTTCATTCTGCCCCAGAACGTCGGCGATATCTTGCGCCAGACGCGTAATCTCATCACCAACTTCAGTCGTTTCGACTTCAACCACTTTCTGGATCGGCTTGTTGGGCAGGGTGAAAGTGACCGTCGTGCCTTCGCCCAATTTCGACGCAATGCTGAAATTTCCGCCATGCAATTCGACAAGCG
>JBCBGR010000080.1:0-9453 GCA_038526555.1 Pseudomonadota bacterium | reverse complement strand
TCGAAGAACAGCAAGCAGACCTCGTTCAAGAACTAATCGACAGCCATTGCGGGATGATCCCAGAGAGCTTGGCAGTCTCTATGTCCGAAGCGCAGCGCCTACGAGATGCATCCTTTGCGGAAGCCTCAATCCGTGCTCTGGACAAAGGCGGCAAGCCTGTCGTCCTCATTACAGGGTCTGGACATGCGCGCCTGGATCGAGGCGTCCCCCTCTATTTGAAAACGGCAGAACCGGAATTGAGCATTGTGTCTGTGGGCCTCACGGAACCCGGGGAAGCCTCCGAAGGTCTATATAATTTCACCATTGAAACAGAGGCTGTTGAGCGTGACGATCCATGCGCGGCCTTCGCCGCCGCGATGACAAACTAGAGCCTATTCCGCGGCCATAAGCATAGGGGCGCCCAGCGCATCCATGGCAATGTCTGGCGGGACCTCATAGACATCCGCTATCGTCTGTGGCGTTAGAGCCATCCCCGGAGCACCGCTCGTGTGAAGGCGACCGTTGGCAAATAGATGGACGATATCTGCGTACCGCTTGGCCGCCGCGAGGTCGTGCAGAATGACGCAAACGCCTAATCCATCATCGGCGGCCTCTCGAAGAATTCTCAGCACGCGCTGCGACTGTTTCAGGTCGAGCGCCGATGTTGGCTCGTCAAGCAGCAAGTAAGCAGAGGTCTGATCCATAACCTGACACAGGGCTTTTGCGAGGAAGACCCGCTGTCGTTCCCCGCCGGAGAGGGTTGAAACATCCCTTCCTGCGAGGTTTACTGCGCCGACTCGTTCCAATGCGGACTGTACCTGGTTCTGCGCGACTTGATCGTTTTCCCCATGTGGCGCGCGACCTGTTTGGACGAGCTCCCAGACCTTCAGACCAAATGCCAGCTTCGCTGTTTGTGGCATCACGGCGCGTTGTTTGGCGAGGTCGATCGACGAATAGTCTGATAAAGGTCGACCTATGATCTCAACCGATCCTGCTGATGGGCTCAGATCACCTGAAAGCAGCTTTAAAGCCGTCGATTTCCCAGCCCCATTCGGGCCCGCAATCACCGCTAACTGACCCGGCTTAATCTCAATGCTGACGTCTTGCAGTAAGCCCGCGTCTGCGACTCGGAAGCTCCCTTGGTTCAATACGAGGCTCACAGGCTGATCCCCCGATAACGAGAGAGCAGCCAGATAAAGAAGGGCGCACCAATCAGCGACGTCACAATGCCGATGGGTAGTTCCGCCGGAGCCGTAATTGTTCGGGCGACAATATCGGAGACAAGCAACAGGCCTGCGCCCAATAAAGCCGCCCCTGGCATAACGATGCGATGATCGCTGCCCGCCATCAATCGGACCAAGTGCGGCGCGACAAGGCCAATAAACCCGATGATGCCCGTTACTGAGACCGCCGCAGCCGTCACGAGCGCGGGCAGAACAACAAGTCGTCGCTTCAAAGCCCGCGTATCGCAGCCGAGATGCTTTGCTTCCGCCTCGCCGACAGCCAGTAGGTTTAAGGCGCGCATATCCCGGAGAAGCCATGCGCTTCCAGCGCCCATTATCAAAAGGGCGGACCATATCTTGGCCCAGCCCGCTGTGCCGAGACTGCCTAGGGTCCAGAAGTTAATCGCCCGCATTTGCGCATCGTCGCCGAGGAACAGCATGAGACCCAAACCCGCGGCTGCGAGTGCATTCATGGCAATCCCTGCCAGGAGCATTGTGGCAACCGACACATGACCGCGACGACTGCCCAGCTGATAGACGAGGGTCATGGCCGTCAGTGCACCAGCAAAGGCAAACAACGCAGTCATAAACCCTGATAAAGCCAGCGGGATGAAAGTCAGACTGCTCCCGAATACAATCCAGAACGCAGCCCCAAAGGCCCCACCCGAAGAGACACCGATCAATTGCGGGTCAACTAACGGGTTCCGAAAAAGGCCTTGAAGGGCCGCGCCTGAAATTCCCAAGGCCATTCCGCAGAAGAGGCCGAGAAAGGTCCGGGGAATTCGAATAGATGTCGCAATCGCCTCCGCGCCCGACACAGGACCACTGCGCAATCCGAACGTTCTAAGGATGCCATTCCAAACATCGATCAGACCGACATTTGCGGGTCCAATGATCAGCGATCCGATCACGGCCAGGCCTGCAAAAATCGACAGAAGGCCTAACGTCAGGCGACGGCTTTGATCGGCCTGACTTGCGAGATCAGCAACACTTATGGAGCGGGCAAGATCGACCATTTATCCGCTGGCGAGATCCAGTCCGAGATCGCCGTGCAGTTCTTCCGCCACATAAGCGACGGCTTCCGGCAAACGCGGACCGAAACCTAAAAGGAACAGCCCATCGGCTGCGATCACTTTGCCATTCTGCGCAGCCGGTGTGAGACCGATCGCAGGATGATTTTTCAGTGCCTCTTTGCCGCCCATGGCCGTTAGCGAATGATCCATCAGCATAAGCGCATCGGGTTTGGCTTCGGCCAGCACTTCCAGTGAGAATGGCTTATAGCCACTGTGCGTACTGAAGATGTTCTCACCCCCAGCGAGTTCAATCATCGCATTAGCCGCAGTGTCAGTCCCTGCCGCCATGGGAGACCCATCGCGCGCCTGTAACAGGAAAAGGACTTTGGGCTTCTCTGGCTGCTCAGACACCACCGTCGCAACACGCGCCATTTTAGAACGGATATCTTCGATCAGCGCCTGCGCCTGCTCAGCTTCTCCGAGCGCGTCTCCGATCACTTGGATGCGTTGTTCGAGTATCTCTTGAGAATACCCTTCCGGCGGCTGAACGATCGGGACCCCGCTTGATTGAACTTGGTCAATCACCTCAGGTGGCCCCGCTTCAGAACTGGCGATAATCAGGCTGGGGGCCATGGACAGCACGGGTTCTGCGCCGAGGCTCCTCACGTAACCTACATCGGGCAAGTCTTGGACGCTTGCCGGATAGAGACTGGTCGAGTCTCTCGCCACAACATCATCAATGTGGCCGAGCGCGTAGACAATCTCCGTCAGGTCACCGCCCAGACTGACAATCCGCGTCTCCTCCACTGTCTCTGAGGCGCAGGAGATGAGGAGAGGCGCCGCCATGAGGCTGACGGCCAGGGAGGCAAAACCCCGTCTCGATAATCGTGTCATCAACCTAGTCCTGATTAGGAAGCGCGGCGACAATATCGCGCCAAGCAGTCAACTCATCTTGTCCCGGTTTGCGCTCGCCAAAGAACTGACAGAAGCACTTTCCGTCCGGGCCATAGACTTCGACAGAGGTTACAATCCCGTCGCGTGTGGGCTTCTCTACTGCCCAGACACTTTCAATACCGCGCGTATCGAGATGAAGGTTAAAGCCAGCGTCTAGGACGTTCAGCCAGGGTCCCATGACTTTGATCTCTTCAACCGGACCTGTGTGAATTTGGATGCAGCCCGGATTCCCGACAAAACACATGATGGAGATCTCTGAGGACGCTGCGGCTTCCAGAAGCGCTTCAACTGAGCTGTTCCGAAGCCGTCGTGTAAATTGGCCTTCTGCCAGACGCATGGACTGGCGGCGTGCAATGCCAAACTCTCGTAGCAGCCCAAAGAAGTCGTGCGTGTCTTGTAGCGCTTCCCAGTGAGTGAGGAAGCCTGCAGCATCGACGTCACTGTCTGCGCTTTCTTTGGGCCCAGCCGGCAGCGGAACTGTTTGTGGGATGTAGGCCTGATCCTCTGCCCGGAACTGTTCGACGATACGGTTATATTCCGCGAGGTCCGCATCTTTCGGCATGTAGATTTTGTGAACCGCGCGGCCATCAATGTCGAAGAATTGCAGGCTAGAGCGAAGCCCTGACGCGACCTCTTCCGTGACGGCAAATGCCCAACGCCAATGGCTCATAAATAAGCGCAGATCGATGTCGTGGTTCAAAACGATCCCATGTCCGGGTCCGATATTGATCTTGTCATAGACGCCGTGTTTTTCATGCACGCAATGTTCATTGCGGGTCAGGGCCATTACCTCTCCGAGGGCTGGCGTGGCGCGAATAATGTCCGCGAAATCTCCTTCAAGTCGAACGGTCTGATCCGACGTGCGAGCGGCCAGAAGCTCCGCCTCACTCACCCCCATCAGGGCCGCAACATCTTTCGCGCGCACCTTCGGCTTCTCGCGTTTCAACGTCTGATAGGTGGATAAAATATCGTCGCGACTATTCCGCGATTTGATCGCCACGTCAGTCATTGCCGTTTCTCCAAAGAATATTCACATACGCTCTTGCAAATCATTCTCACTCTGTCTAGCGATAAATGTAGTTAAGACTCATTCGCATTCTCATGGACAGAACAATGCAAAAGCTTTTATTAGCCTCCATTTCAACGACGGCTTGGATGCTCGCCTCAACGGCAGGGGCCCAAACTACCGCACTGGATGAGGCCGCCTCATCCTCTGACGAACAGTCTGAAATTATTACAGTTTATGGAACGCTGAACCCCATCCCTGTCATCGAATATCCCGGGCAAGTCAGTGTCATTACACGCGAAGATATCGATATCTTCTCGCCCAGCACAGTGGCCGACGCCCTCCGCGATGTTCCCGGATTGGAGTTTTCAGGCGGACCCCGCCGCACAGGCGAGACGCCCGCCATTCGGGGACGGTCCGGAGAAAATGTCCTGATTCTGCTGGATGGTGCGCGTCAGTCTTTCATCTCAGCCCATGATGGTCGCTTCTTTATTGATCCCGAACTCCTGCGTTCAGCAGAAATCGTCCGCGGCCCAGCTTCATCCCTTTATGGCTCTGGTGCTGTCGGAGGCGTCCTCGCGTTTGAGACCGTCGATGCCGACGACCTTCTCTCAGATGGCGAGACCTACGGCGCTCGCGCTCGCGTCGGATACCAATCGGTCAATGACGAGATATTGGGATCCTTTACCGCCTATACCCGCCAGGGACCCTTCGACTTGATCGGGAACATTGGTCTTCGAAACTCTAGCGACATAGACCTTGGCGATGGATCGGAGCTTCCATCAGATGATGAGATTGTCACAGGGTTTGTCAAAGGCGGTTATCAATTCAATGATGCGCTGCGTTTGGAAGCGTCCTGGCAGCGCTTCAATAATACAGCCATCGAACCCAATAATGGCCAAGGCGTCGCCATTGGAACAGATGTCGAAAAGGATATTCAAACGGATACATACCGCGTGGGCGCAGAGTTTGCGCCCATCGGGCAAGATCTGATCAATGTGGTCGCAACCGCTTACCGCACCGAGACATCCGTTGATGAGTTTGATGCCTCCCTACCGCGGACAACCCTTCGAGATATCGAAACGACCGGTGCGAATATCCGCAACGCCTCTCAATTCATGTTGGGGGCCATTGAAACGACCTTCACTGTTGGTGCTGACTGGTACAAAGATGAACAAGTTGGGACCGATGACAATGCGATGGACGGCCTGCGCGCTGGCGTGCCGAACGGTGACGCGGAATTCTTCGGTGTCTTCGCGCAAGCCGAAGCCCGTATACCTCTCGGCGACACGCTTGATCTCCTCGTCATCCCAGGCATTCGATATGATGATTTCAACAGTTCTTCCTCTGTCGATCCGGAAGAAAACAATGATAGCGCTTGGTCCCCGCGCCTCGCCGCGAGCTTAGGCTCAGATAGTGTGCGCGTATTCGGGAGCTACTCAGAAGGGTTTCGCGCGCCGTCCATCAATGAACTTTACCTCAACGGCGTCCACTTCCCCGTTCCGCATCCGACCCTCTTTAACCCGCAACGCGGTTCATTCGTGTTTGTGAACAATAACTTCATTCCGAACCCCGACCTCACACCGGAAACATCTGAAACTTACGAAGGGGGTATCAGCCTCGACTTCGGGAATGTTTTGATTTCGGGGGATCGTTTTTCCGCCAAAGGCTCTTACTATCAGAGCAACGTCGAAGACCTGATCGATCTCTTTGTGAATTTCAGCTTCGATCCGACGTGTTTTGGCCCACCGACATTCTTCCCCTGTTCAGCCGGCACGACTGAGAGCCGAAACTTGGCCAACGCCGAACTCTCAGGGTTTGAGTTGGAGAGCGTCTATGAAAGTAGACGCCTGCGCATGAAGGCGACCTACTCGACGGTGGAAGGGACCGATGAAAGCGATGGCTCAGATATCGGTACGCTCACGCCAAACCGTTTCACACTGGATACACGTTTTAAAATTCCGGAATGGGATGGCTTTGCGGGCGTTCGCATCCAGGCCGCCGGCGGGTTTGAACGTCGTGAGCTTGACCAAACAACCAATGCGCTTGAAGTCGTTGAAAGCCGCGAAAGCTACACAGCCTTCGACCTTTATGGCGGCTGGCAGCCTAGCTTCGCCAAAGGCATTCGCTTCGACTTTGGGGTCGATAATGTCTTCGACACAGAGTTTGACCGTGTTTTCGAAGGCGTCAGCGAACCCGGACGGAACTACCGTGCAGCTCTGACATGGCAGGGCAACTTCTAAACAACCCAATTTCGGAGATTGGCCATGTCAGAAAAGCCATTTGTTGAAGCACGAGAACTGATTGATCTCAGCCCAGGGACAAGCATTGCGATTTGGGCCTTTCGATCCTGTGCTATGGGGATGACGCGCTGTGATTGCTTGCCCATGATTTTCTCAGATCTATTTGGCGAGGAAGGGCGGGACGTATTGCGTCACGTCCTCGTCCTGGCCCAAGTTATCGGTCATAGCGGGCAACGAAAACTGAGCCTGACTTACCCGAATTCTCAACGCGTTACCCATGACGAAGCCTCTCTTTTAAGAGCGCTCAATGCCGCGCAGCGGGGCCGAAACGCCACCGTTTACGCGCAACTCCACTGGATCATGGCAGGGGCAGAGGTTTCTCCGGCCCGAAAAGCGTTGACCTACGTTGCTGAGAAATTTTTCAACCGGGGCCTCATAATTTCAGACCCCTATGCGAAAAGCCGTACACAGTCTGAGGATGAGCCCGCCACACTTGAACATCGCATCGCTCGGTTCGTTCTCAAACCTAGTCGGTAAAGTGCAGTTCTGGCAGTTTCGAAGACAGCTTTTGCCTAAGCCTCAGGCAGGCTTGGGCGCGATAAAAGAAAGAGGAAGACAGCCCCCAAAACGAGGCCCTGTATCGCGATCCCCCACAATGGCATTTTCAGAATGAAGGATATGATTAGGATGAGCCCCATCGACAGGCCGCTCATCCACTTCGCCTTCACACTCACAACGCCATGATCGTTCCAGTCGCGGATTAAGGGGCCAAAAATCGCGTGAGATAGCAGCCAGTCATGCAGACGTGACGACGAGCGTGCAAACGCATAGGCCGCAATAATCATGAAAATGGTTGTCGGCATCAGGGGAACGAAAACACCGACGGCTCCGAGTCCAACGCACACGCAACCCAGACACAGCCAAAAGAGGCGTCTCGGTGAAAATTTCTGTTTTGGTGTCACTGGAACCTGTTAGGGTTTGAGGCAGTTATGTCACAAGTTCATTCGCTGATATCGTTTCAATGAATTTGCAACGCTTATCTCCACGCCGCGCCATCGCCTTTATCCAAGCTAACAAAAAGGAGCTTTTTTGGCTCTGGATCGCCTATCAATCGATCAAGGGGATCACCACACTGACACTCATCTGGATACCTTTATGGCTGGCATGGAGAGGTCTAGGAGGGCCATAAACCTGATCCAGTTCATCTCAGCTCTGACTGCGAGCGTCTTGATATGGACGAGCATAATTCCGACCCTGAAAATCCTGGAAGCTCAGGCGGATCCTATTGAGTTACGCATGCTCGACGTGGCGAGTTCTTCACACTCCTAGCCCGTCCCGAAGGACAGGACTGGGCATTGATTGATCAAATCATTCATCCGGATTTACCGCAAACGCTAAATGTGGGTCTCACGGCCTATGCCAACTACGGATCGGTCGCACAGATCTACCCTGATTTTCATTCCTACAATACCCAGGGCACGCCTGAGAATGAGGCCGATCTGATCGCATCCGTCGATCGCTTTGATATCAGAAAGCCACTGACAGGGCGCCTCCTAATCGCAAACATTGACGCCCCTGCCATTAACGCGGCGATCGTACAAAGGCGCGACGACCTTTACTCTGACTAATCCTTTCAAATGCACGGCGCTCAAAAGGCTTATCGCGCAATCACCATGGAGTGAGCGCCGCGCGCGACCGGCACGCTCACCTGCGTTTTGATAAGTTGCGTATTGTCCGGATTCAGTGGATCGGATTAGATCCGCCAAAAATCAATCGAGCTTCCGCTAATTCTGTCATCGAAGTGATCATAGTTCGCAACGGCTAGAAATTGGCTCGAATTATCGAAGACAGCCGCTTCCGGCAGAATGCCGTCATAGTTGAAATCACCGACCTTTTCGAGTTGATCCGTTGTCTGATCGAACCGCGCCAATGTAATCGATGAGAACCACGTGACACGCGGATCAGTGTAAGGCAGGTAAGACCGCTCCAGATTGGTCGTGGCAACCCAGTTTCCATCAGGAGATATCGCCAGGCCTTCGGAAGATACACCCGTTTCGATCCGATCAACCAAGGCGTTGCGAACCGTCCCATCGTCTCGCGTCTATGCATTCAGGCGCACTGTAACGACGGATCCGACTGGCGCTTCAATCCACGTGCCCGCAATATCAGGACCCCAGTAAAGGGCATTGATCACCACATGGCGGCCATTGGGCGTGAACTCAATACGGTAAGGCGCTCGATCAATATCAACTGGATTACCCATCGACGACAGTGAAAGATCATCATTGACCTGGACGAAATGCACCTGCGCCCCTCCACTCGTATCAATCATGGCTAAGACTGGGTCTATGGGATGCCAATCTACATCGATCAACCTCTCACCCAGCGGCCATCCGGGAATGTCTGGAGATGTGGATTGCCCCACACGATCGTTTTCGAACCGAT
This sequence comes from Pseudomonadota bacterium, assembly GCA_038526555.1. Lineage (GTDB taxonomy): Bacteria > Pseudomonadota > Alphaproteobacteria > Caulobacterales > Maricaulaceae > Litorimonas. The sequence continues at coordinate 590 of JBCBGR010000080.1, read as the reverse complement.
AAATCTGAAGAGGGGTCTCAGTTCCTGCGCCCGCCGGGTGGAAGGTGACAGCAAGCAATTGCCCGTTACTTGAAAAACGGACTGCGTCTGGTCGTGCAGGCGTGCCACTCGCGAGATCAAAGAGTTGCAATCGGTTTCCAGAGCTTAAGTCTGCAAATGTGTGTGCCGCATTCCCTGCGGGGCGTTCCGTCATCGTTTCGCTGACAACCGCAAATCGTCCATCTGGCGTGATATCTACGATGGAAGGCGGACTCGCGACAGAGTTAGATGCAAAACTTTCTGATGCTGTCCAATCCCGGGGGTCCCCATCCAGATCGATGATGGCGATGGTGTCGCGTCCTTCTTTCGGCCCGAGCTGTCCATTCACATAGGCAGACGCCAACATATCTGCATCCTGCACGGAGACGATATAACGACCCTGAAAATCGAATGCACTGTGTCGATCAGTTGGTGCGCCGCTCTGCGCTGTGGCTTGGACCGCAAATGCGAGTGTCAATGCAAAAGGAAGGACAACGGATCTCATAAATCGTCTCTGCTGTTGTGTTTCTGAGCAATCAGGGTGATAAATAAGTTGGACCAAAGTGCTTTTC
>JBCBGR010000079.1:0-9734 GCA_038526555.1 Pseudomonadota bacterium | reverse complement strand
ATGAATGTGCCGCTTTTCCATCGTCATGCACGCGGTCTTCCAAGGCCGCAATCTGCCGCGAGACGGCGGATTGGGAAATTCCGAGATCCTCGGCTGCACGGGTCAAAGACCCGGAGCGTGCAGCGGCGTGGAAGGTCTTCAGCTTATCCCAATCAACACTATCTGGCAGATTGCGGCCTTGGAAGACCGCATGAATGTGCCGCTTTTCCATCGTCATGCACGCGGTCTCACCCTCACAGAAGAAGGATCGGTTCTTTTCAAGACAACGGCGGATGTACACGGCCAGATCGCTAAGAGCTTGGCCAATGTTCAAAACATCCGTCAGCTTCCGCAAGGGGTTTTACGTGTCAGTTCTCCCATCTCGCTCGGATCGAACTGGCTAACCACCGTTCTGCCCGAATTCATGAAGGCCTATCCAGAGATTGAGGTTCAACTCATCCTTGAAGATAGTGAGCATGATCTCATGTCTTTTGATGTCGATTGTGCACTGCGGCCCTGGCCTTCGACCCAAGGCGATCTAATCCAGCGTAAACTCGGACAGATCACACAATCCCTCTATGCCTCCCCCGGATATCTAGCCGAATTCGGCGCGCCGCTTTCCGCAGAGGATCTCGACAACCACAAAATTGTAGCCTTTGGCGAATTACTCCCCTCAAAATTGCAAAGCTCCAACTGGGTCCTGACGGCAGGGCGCACAGAGGAACAAGGGCCTCGACAACCCGTCATGAGCATTAATAATCTGCACGGCATCATGCGCGCCGCGGAAGCCGGGATCGGGCTGGCTGGTTTGCCTGATTATATGATCGCATCAAGCCGTCGTCTTGTCCGTATTTTACCGGATGTTCGTGGCGAAAGCTTCGATTTATACTTCGTCTACCCCAGTGAATTGAGAGGCTCCGCCAAAGCCAAAGTCTTCAGAGAATTTCTGCAACGGGTTGCTCGCACAACCCCCACGATCGACTGACGTCGGTTGAAAGTATAAATATTTCAAAGGTGAGCTATGCATTAACGCATAGATTACTTGCGTTGGCATATGTTCTACAGCGCCTTGAGCTCCCCTATATACTAATTAACACGCGGCGACGTCCTCCCCCATTTTGCCGCTGCCGTGTTTACCGCAAGTCACTCTCCCCGACTGGATTGCGAAGATTAGCGCCGGACCTTGCCAAGCAAGTGTCCGGCTTTTTTTTGCGAAAGTATTAACCCCTTTTGTTCATAAGTTTCTGAACCATAGCAGAGACCGGTAACACTGCGGGGATGAAATGAACGACACATCCAAGGGTGCCTTTAACGACCCTGCCCACGCCAAACGACCAACAATGGTGCAACCGGGCATGGAGCGAGAGTTCCTGGATATGCTCATGCAAAATCTGGATGTGGGCGTCGGCATCCTTGACCCAGACATGAAATATCGCCTCTTGTCGAATGCAACCCTTCAGCAAATGGGTATTGAAGAGGGTGAGATTAACCTCGGCGATCCTCTGTCGCGCATGCACGAAGTGATGACTGAAAAAGGGCTTTTAACGCCCGAAATCATGTCTCAAAATAGCCTGTCAGAAGACTCGCACCGTTTGCAAATCCGCGACGGAAGCGTCGGTACGTCAAAGCTCGTCAAACTCGGCGATGGCACAACGCAACGGTTTTGCCGGCAAGTGCTCGATAATGGCTATACATTATCCGTATCAACCGATGTCACCGAGCTTGTCGAGAAGGACAACCTTCTTGAGTCGTCTCTGACACTCGGCATGTCGGGTATCTGGATCTACGATTTCAAAACGAAATCCTATTCCATGAGCAAGTCGCTCTACACCTATTTTGGGGAAGAACGCGCCGCGAAAATTCTCAAGGGCGGTTTCGTCCATGCCATTGTCCCGGAACATCGCGATCTTCTTCGCGAATGTTTCCAAAACATCGCCAAAACTGACGATAAGTTCGAAGTCACACTCAAATCCATCACCCGGACAGGCAAATCCCGCTGGGGGCGGACTGTTGCCTCACTTGAACGCGACGAAAAGGGACGGCCCATTCGACTGAGAGCGTTCGTCCGGGATACACACCGTGAGCATCGCCAGCAGGAAGAAATTGAAGCCGCGAAAGATGAAGCCATTCGCGCGAGTAAGGCAAAGTCCGAATTCCTCGCTAACATGAGCCACGAAATCAGAACACCCATGAACGGCATTCTGGGTATGGCTGAACTGCTCGCTCTCTCCGACATTGATGAGCGTCAGCGCGAGTATGTGAACGTCATCAATAATTCCGCCAGCGCGCTCCTTTGCATCATCAATGACATTCTGGACTTCTCCAAAATTGAAGCGGGCGCACTGACGCTAGACCCCACCCCGTTCGATCTGAAGTCTTCGATCAACGACGTCACCTCATTGCTCATGGCAAACGCTCAGGACAAAGGGCTGGAGCTGATTATCAACTATCCGAGCGCCCTGCCCTCGCACTTCATTGCGGATGCTGGACGCCTGCGCCAGGTGCTCACCAATCTTGTGGGTAACGCCATCAAATTCACGGCGGAAGGTCATGTCCAGATCGACGTCAATATGTCTGAGACTGAACTGGATGACGTGATGCATGTGACGCTGGACGTGACGGACACAGGCATCGGCATCCCGGCCGAAAGCATCGACACGATCTTTGACAAGTTCACCCAAGCGGACGGTTCCACAACCCGTGTCTATGGCGGCACAGGTCTCGGACTTGCCATCACGAAACGTATTTCAGAGATGATGGGCGGAACCGTGAAACTCACCTCTGAAGTGGGTGTGGGGTCCAAATTTTCTGTCAGAGTCCCGTTGAAGCGCGATCTGAATGCCAAGGTTGAAACTTTTGACGCCGCGGCCCTGAAAGGCAAACGCGCGCTGATCGTTGACGATATTGCCGTCAACCAGACAATCATGGCTGATCAAATCGAAGGCTGGGGCATGACTAGCGAAGTTGTCAGCAACGGCATTGAAGCCGCGGAACGCTTGCGTGCAACCGCCAATGGCGCCGTTGAGCCTTTTGACGTTGTTCTTCTCGACTATCTGATGCCTGGCATTAATGGGCGCGAATTGGCGGCAATGTTATCAAAACAGAAAAGCCTGCCCGTCCCGCCGATTGTCATGCTCTCTTCCTGTGATCAGTCTGTTAGTAGCGAAGAACTGTCTGACATTGGCATCGCCACCTATCTTGTGAAGCCTGTGCGCGAACGGCGTTTGTTTGAAACATTAGGACAGCTGTTTGCGAAAGAGGCAAAAACGCAAGCGACGCTCAAAACTGAACCAGCTCCTGCAGATAATACTATTGCGCAAACACCAGATACCAATGACTATCAACCCGTTCAGTTGGTTGCTGAGCCTGAGCCGACACCAGAAATGACAGAAGCCGTCCCAGCAATGCCGCAAACGGCAGCTCCAGACGCCGTTAATGACGCGGTGCTGGACGCTCTCCTGGCCGATGTAGCGCAGCAAACCGGGCAGTCACCAGCGCCCACCCCTGAAGCACAGCCGCTTGAACCACAGGCAACTGCCTCTGAAACAGAAACACCAAAAGCACAAACGACCGACAGCCTGAAATCGATTGGGACAACGTCTAACAAACAGGAAATTCTCGTCGCTGAAGATTTCCCGCTCAACCGCGATGTTGTGCGCCTGATGTTGGTCGAAACGGCCTTCGAGCCTGTTTTTGCTGAAAACGGAAAACTAGCCTCTGACCTTTACATGGCTGAGTCAGAGCGCTTCCCGTTGATCCTGATGGATGTCTCCATGCCCGTCATGGACGGTTACCAGGCCACGGGTCGGATCCGTGAATGGGAACAGGCAAAGGGTCGCAGCGATAACCCTGTCCCCATCATCGCTCTAACCGGACATGCGCTAAAGAATGATCGTCAGGCCTGCTTGGATGCTGGCATGACCCATTATCTGACTAAGCCTGTCAAACAGGGCGAGTTGCTTGAGATATTGGAGCGTTATTCAGGACGCGCTGTCGATGCGAGCCGGGCGGCTTAAACCCTCTACTCGGCTGCAATCTCGGTCCCGATAAAGCCACCACTCTGTCGCGCCCAGAGGTCCGCATAGAGACCGCCTTTTTTGATCAAGGCGTCATGCGGGCCTTCTTCAACAATTCGACCTTCATCCAGCACGACGATCCGATCCAGCTGGTTGAGCGTGCTGAGACGGTGCGCAATCGAGAGGACGGTTTTGCCTTCCATGAGGTTGAACAGCGAGCTTTGGATGGCCGCTTCGACTTCACTGTCCAGCGCGGACGTGGCTTCATCCAGCACAAGAATGGGGGCATCTTTCAGGAATATCCGGGCAATCGCGATGCGCTGACGCTGCCCGCCTGAGAGCTTGACCCCGCGTTCGCCGACAAAGGCGTCCATGCCTTTGCGCCCTTTGGCGTCTTCCAGCTTATCGACGAAGTCCAGCGCATCCGCTTTCAGCGCTGCCGCTCTCACATCTTCAAGGCTCGCATCAGGGCGACCATAAGCAATGTTGTCGCGAATAGAGCGATTGAGCAGCGATGTATCTTGCGTCACCATCCCAATCTGCGCGCGCAGCGATGCCTGCGTCACCTCAGAGACGTTCTGACCATCGATCAGGATGCGACCGCCTTCCACATCAAAGAAACGTAAGAGCAGATTGACCAAGGTCGACTTCCCCGCCCCAGAGCGCCCGACGAGACCGACCCGTTCACCAGGTTGGATGGTCAGTGTCAGATCATCAATGACAGGCTGATCCGCCTGACCGCCATAGGAAAAGTTGACGTCATCAAATTCGATCTGACCCGAAGCGACGGCCAATTCGCCGGCCTCATCCGCATCTTCCAAAGCGCGCGGCTGCGCCATCATTTTCATGGCGTCAAAGGCCGTACCAATGTTTTCATAAAGCGCTGAAACTTCCCACATGACCCATTGGCTCATACCATTGACCCGAAGCGTCAAAGCAACCGCCAGCGCTATAGCGCCAATACTGATTGCCGCTTCTGTCCAGAGCCATAAACCCAATCCACCAACAGTTACGATCAACAGACAGTTGTTCAAATAGACAAGCGTTTGCAGACCCGTGACCAAGCGCATTTGAACATGAACGGTCTGGAGGAAATCATCCATCCCCTCTTGCGCGTAGGCTTCCTCGCGCTGGGCGTGAGAGAAGAGTTTTACGGTTTGAATATTCGTGTAACTGTCGACGATGCGCCCGGTCATGTCAGACCGCGCATCGGCTTGGGCTTCTGCAGCCTTACCCAGACGCGGTAAAAACCATCGCAAAATAGAGAGATAGAATAGGAACCAGATCAGGACTGGAATGACCAATCGCAAGTCGGCAGAGGCGATCAAGACGATCATCGACAGAAAATAAACCGAGACATAGACGAAGATATCGACCACCTTCATGATCATCTCGCGGACCGCGAGCGCGCCCTGCATCAATTTGGTCGAAACCCGTCCGGCCATTTCATCAGCGAAAAAGGTCACGCTTTGGCCGAGCAAGTAACGATGCATCCGCCAACGCGCGCTCATAGGCGCATTTCCCAGCATGGTCTGGTGAATGAAAAGCCCATCAAACAGAAGAATGAGGGGCAATCCAATCGCTGTTACGAGGGCAATCAGCAGCAGAGTCGGTCCGCGATCCGCCCAGAGCGTATCGGGATCAGCGTCGGCTAACCAATCGACAATACTGCCCAGAAATCCATAAAGCGCAACTTCGCCAATCGCGAGGATCGTTCCTGTTAAGGCAATAAAGGCGAGGGGCTTCTTCGCATCGCGCATATAATGCCACGCAAACGCCCAGAGCGAACCCGGCGCCTGCCCGGCCCGGCTCTGCGGAAACGGGTCTAATCCCGCTTCAAAGCGTCTGAAGAGCGCCGTGAACATATGCGCGCTTTACAAGGTTCGAGGCTCGGAAAGAACCGAAAATTCGCTAATAGTCCTGAGAAGCACGTGTAAAAAACCCGGCTCAAAGCCGGGCTTTTCATTTCAGTCATGTTGGAGAAACTTAGTAGCCGATTTTGCCCAGCTCAGCTTCTAGCTCTGGCAGAGCCTTAAATAGGTCAGCCACGAGGCCATAATCAGCCACCTGGAAAATCGGGGCTTCTTCGTCCTTGTTGATCGCAGCGATCACTTTTGAGTCTTTCATGCCCGCCAAGTGCTGGATCGCGCCAGAAATGCCGACAGCGATGTAGAGCTCTGGCGCAACGGCCTTACCGGTCTGGCCGACTTGGTAATCATTCGGGACGAAGCCGGCGTCAACAGCGGCACGGGATGCGCCAACAGCGGCACCGAGCTTGTCAGCGATTGTGTCGATCAGTGCGAAGTTCTCGCCAGAGCCCATGCCACGACCGCCAGAGATGACGATCTTCGCGCCCGTCAGTTCTGGACGATCAGATTTGGTGAGCTCTTCAGAAACGAACTCGGAACCTGTGTCGGCGATATCAGCGGACTTGCTCTCGACAGACGCAGAACCACCTTCGCCAGCCGCTGGGAAGGCCGTTGTACGAACCGTCACAACTTTTTTGGGATCGCCTGACGTCACATAAGCGACGGCGTTACCGGCATAGATCGGACGCTCAAACGCACCGTCTTCAATACCTGTGATCGAGCTGATCTGCTGTGTGTCCAGTTTGGCAGCGACGCGTGGCATGTAAGCTTTGTGCGTTGTCGTGTCTGGGGCCATGACGGTTTTATAGCCATCCATCAGCGCGACGAGCGTTGCCTGCATCGCTTCTGGCATTTGCTTGGCCAGCGCATCGTGTTCAACGTGAAGCACTGCGCGCACGCCGTCGATCGCTTTGGCCGCGTCAGCCGCAGCGGACGCGTCTTTACCCGCGACGAGGATGTCAACGTCACCGCCGAGCAGCTTCGCGGCAGAGACGCATTTGGAGGTCGCATCCGCCAGGGACGCATTATTATGTTCAGCAACAACAAGGGTAGCCATTAGAGGACTCCTGCTTCGTTCTTGAGTTTATCAACCAGTGAGGCCACGTCTTCTACCTTGATACCCGCTTCGCGGCTTTTGGGCTCTGTGACTTTTACGACCGTCAAACGCGGCGCAGTATCAACGCCGTAATCACCCGGCGTTTTCGCCTCAATCGGCTTACGCTTCGCCTTCATGATGTTGGGCAGAGACGCATAACGCGGCTCATTTAAGCGCAGGTCGGTTGTGACAACGGCGGGCAGGTTCAGATTGACTGTCTGCAGACCGCCATCGATCTCGCGCTTGACTTCGATCTTGCCGTCGCCCGCTGAAACTGTATTCGCGTATTGCCCGATGGGCCAATCCATGAGCGCTGCGAGCATACCGCCTGTTGCGCCATAATCATTGTCGATGGCCTGCTTGCCCATGATCACTAGATCAGCGCCTTCGGCTTCAGAAACAGCTTTCAAGATTTTAGCGACTGCCAAAGGCTCCAGATCTTCATCTGTTTCCACGTGAACGCCGCGGTCCATACCCATGGCGAGTGCCGTACGGATCGTTTCCTGAGCCTTAGCGGGGCCAATTGAGACAGCGATGGTCTCGGACGCTGTTCCGGCTTCCTGCATGCGCACGGCTTCTTCGACGGCGATTTCGTCAAAGGGGTTCATGCTCATTTTGACGTTGGACAGATCGACGCCACTCTGGTCGGGCTTCACCCGCGCCTTGACGTTATAGTCAAGCACACGCTTGACCGGGACGAGGACTTTCATGGAGGTCTCCCTTAATTCTCTTTGGGCGCCATATGCGCAGGCTCGCGCCATGTTTCAAGCGGGCATTCCCGCACAGGTGTGATGGTTAGGTACTCATTTCTAATTGATTAGCCTCAGGTTTCGACCGGCAGCGGGTAACGCTTATTCAGAAAAGCAGCGATGAGGCCGTTAAAACTGAGGAAAAATCCGGCGAACCCGTTCAGGGGCGTCAACCAGGCGACAAGCGAAACAACCACGCACAGAATTGCTGCTAGCCAGTAATAGATGTGATCCCGGTCTGTTTGTGACGACTCGTAGGCATTGAGATCAAGCGTCTCATGCTTCGTGCGGATATAGCGGTACATCAGCGCGAGATTGACATAGACCGCCGCGTAGATAGCCCCGAAAATTGCCAGAATCTCACCTGACGTCTCAAAACTCATAACGCCGATTTCAACATACCGACTAACGTCACCTGTGCTGGCCCCAATGATCCAGGCAAAGAGGGAATCGAACACAAACCGTAGCGGATAGGCCATGTAGAGGATCAGAAAGATCAGCACTGCGTTAAGAACAATGATCGTCCGGTCCGCCACACCGTAACGCCGGAAGAACGTATAGTGCGCTGTCCAGATCTGAACAGCGAAGCAAGCCGCTGCCGGGATGATGAAAATCAGAAAGCGGATCAATTCTGGAAATGTACTGGGTGCATCAACACCCGAAACAATCATCCCAAGGGCTACAGCAAAGGCAATATCTGATAGGTTTTCGATCCGCGTGACCGATTCGCCGCGCCAACGAAAATTGGGGTCATGATCCAGCTGTTGGCCGACAACCTCCCGGATCATGGATTATTGCACCTGAACATTAAGGTTCAGCGGCTTGATGGACGGCTCCTCGCCATTTTCCCCAGTCAGCGATGTGATTGAAACGGGGCTGTCCGGATCAATGTTGATCGTCATGGTCTGACCCGGTTGGTCAATAAAGTCGATAACGCCCGAGCCCACCGTGTCCATCAGGTCCCGCTGAAATTCAGACTGCGCCGTCAAAGAGCTGAGCGCGATCATCGTTTTCGCGCCGCCTTTCAAAACGGAGACAGGACTGCCCGTAATGGCCGAGGCCACGGCATAACCCCGATCCACGAGACTATTATCGGCCACATCCTGAACGATACAAGTCAGGCCTTCCAATTTAATCAAGCTGTTAGCTTCCGCCTGGGCCGCACTAAAGGCCTCAGCATCAGCCATATAGCGTTCCATGATAACTTGAGCATCCTCTTCGCTATCGCCCAATTCAAAGACGGGAGGTTTCGCCCCGCTGGCCTCTAACGCTTCAGCTGAGGCCGCCAAGCCTTGAACAGCATAGTTACACCGCATCCGCAGGCCTTCATCGATCTCGGTGCCATTATCGACAAAGGTGACGCGGTCTTCCTTTTGGTCAAACGTGGTTGTCGACGACCCTTTGAACGAGATTTCATCCAAACCATTGTCTCGCAACACATCCATATGGGCCGCGAGAGGTGTGCCGGATAGATCCTTAATTGTGAGCAGCATGGGCTCCATCACAGCACGCAAAGTGATCACTTGGCCTTGTTTCTGTGTGTCGGCTTCAAACCCATCTGTTGTCAGGTCGAACAGGCTCGACGCAACGGACAGTTTTCCCAAATCGACCTGACGGTAAGGCGGCTCCCCCGCCGGGGAGAGGTTCGCAATGGCCCCTGCCATCAGTGATCCGACAACACCTGCCCCTTGCGGCATCGCCTCATCCATTTGATCGGTTTTCAGACCCATCACCGTCAGCCCGTCCATATCCAGCACAAAGGGCTCAGCTCCGTCTTCGGGTTCATCTTCTGCCCAACGGAAGGATACGCTTTCCAGCACGGCGTCGAGCAGGGCTTCTTCCGTGTCATTGCCGACGATGACTTGATCGACGCTTAAGACGCCCGTCCGGCCATCATCGCGAACTGTCGCCGCCATATCGGCCAGACGAAGCGCGCGGAAATCATCCGTATCAGAGACGCCGTCGACGCCCACATCCGGGTCTGTGTCGCGCGCGGAGAGGATCGCAGAGATATCGTCAAAGAGAT
>JBCBGR010000078.1:0-9983 GCA_038526555.1 Pseudomonadota bacterium | reverse complement strand
GCAAACAGTGGGGCCACGACGCTCCCGCGTGAGTCAGGGACGCGGGCTTCCAATGATTGGCCGTTCTGCTGCGATGCAGCCTGTCTTCCGAGCCGTATCTCGTTTTGCGGCGGCTAATCTGCCTGTCCTTATTCAAGGGGCTGTCGGTACAGGGAAAGACCTTGTTGCGCGGCTATTGCATGATGGCGGGCCGCGACAGAATCGGCCCTTTTTGCGAACGACCGACTTTGAAAATACCTCTCTGACCTTGCAGAAGGTTAATGGCGGTGACCTCTATATTGATGAGGTCGCCGAGCTTTCCCTCTCTCAACAAGAGCGTTTGCTGGCTTTCCTGACCGAGAGTGAAATGATCCCGGCCAGTGACAGACCGCGTGTGATTTGCGCGACGCGCAAGGATCTGCGCCGCGAAGTCGAGCAGGGCCGTTTTAGAGATGATCTTCTCTTCCGGATCAATGTCGCCGAAATTCGCATTCCAGCTCTAGCCGAACGGGACCGCGATGCCATTGAACTCGCAGAAGCCTTCTTGAGTCAGGCGAGCCCGAACCAAAACCGCCGCTTCTCCACCGAAGCCTTGGAAATTCTGCACCGGCACGAATGGATCGGCAATGTGCGTGAACTTGAGAACATTGTGCGTCGTTTGGCGGTTCTCTATTCAGACGATATCATTACGGCGGATATGGTTCTCCAAGAGTTCTCGAAAGATATTCGGACAGCGGATGGCGACTCCGATGCCTCAGGAAAGTTTGAGCGACAATTGACACTCGCCTGTCGCGCACTGCTCGATGGGGAAGCACCTTCAGAAGAAGAGTCACATTACCAGACGGCGATGGCTTGGATTGAGCGACCTTTGATTACGGAAGCGCTTCGCGTCACGGGGGGGAACCGCGCAAAGGCGGCGGATAAGCTCGGTATTCATCGGAATACGCTAAGGACACGCCTGAAATCACTTGATCTTCAATAGGCTTTTCAGTCGGATGCAGTGAACTGTTGAAGATTTATCACACTGATGTAGACGTGCAACAGTCACCGCTTTCTGCGGCTCTTCTGGAGACACATGTCTGCGACGCAAAGCATAGGACAGATCAAACGACCGTTTGTGGACGCCACAAAGGGTCAGGCATCGCTCTCGGAGACACCATCAACTGATAGTGGCCGTCTGCCCAGAATTGCGCGTTCCGCTGTCTTCGGGGCACTGTTCGTCACAGCGATTGTTCTGACGGTGCTCGGCACGTTGCTGAGCTTTAGCGCCAGTGAAGAACAAGTTTCAACCGCCTATGCGATCCTGCGCGGCAATATGATTTTAATCGTCGGCCTGGCGCTATTCATGGGCTTCCGGGTCAGGCGAATTCTCTTTTCAAAAGACAAGGCTGACTCGACGCCATTACTCCATCGGCGATTTCTTGGTATTTTTAGCCTCGCAGCGCTCGTCCCTGCGATTATTATTGGGGCGTTCTCAGCCTCGCTGATCAGTCAGAATGTCTCCACCTTCTTCGGCTCCGACGTTCAGGATAATATGCTGAGCGCCAAAGAGATTTTAGGGGATTATGTCGATCAGGAACTTTCTGACCTAGCGTTTGACTTGGCGCTTGTTCGTCAAGGGTTGCAGGAAAGGGACTTTGCTGTCGGTGACCGCATTTCGCTGACAGCCGAACTCCAAATCATTTCACGCGTTAGAGACTTGGATGCGGTCATACTCCTGCGTGATGATGGTCAGGTTCTCTCCCAGGCCCAAGGGCCTCGATCACCGACATTTGAAGTTCCGCGACCCTCAATCCTCCAAAGTGTTGGTGCGGAGCGTGCGGAATTCCTCAATAATAATGAAACGAATTATCTGATTGCGCTCATTCGTCTGTCTGAAGGCAGCGATACGCTTCTCTATGCAGGCCGCCGTCTTCGCTCTTCATCCGCGGTTTTGTCCAACATTCGCGGCATTGAAGAGGCCTCCGCGCGCATTGATAGTTTTACGAGCAGTCAAACACGGATGAACCGGATTTTCGCACTGACCTTCATTGAAACGGCTCTTTTGTTGCTCATCGCGGCTGTCTGGCTCGGTATGATCTTGGCGAACCGGATCATTGAACCGCTCTCCACCCTTGTGACAGCGGCGGAAAAAGTTCGGGCAGGTGATATGAGTGCTCGTGTGTCAGTCGCGGGTGATTGGGGTGAGATATCGGACCTCGGATCCGCCTTTAACAGAATGACACAGCAGCTGAATAGTCAGCGCGCTGAATTGGTGCGTGAGCACGATATTTCTGAGCAACGGCGTCAGTTCTCCGAAGCGGTTCTGTCGGGTGTCCGCGCCGGAGTGTTGGGTCTGACGGAAAGTGGTCGGATCACCTTGATCAACGCCTCTGCTGAACGCTTGTTAGGTTTGTCAGGACAAGCCATTCTGGACCGTCCTATTGGGGAATTACTGCCTGAATTTGCCGATGCGTTCTCAAAGGCGCGAGAGAGTGTTACGAATACAGCGGAAGACCAGATTTCTTACGAAACGGATGCCGGCTCGATCAACCTTGATGTGCGCGTCGCGAGCTATCAGGGTGCCCGCAGAGATACAGGCTGGGTGGTAACCTTTGACGATATGACTCGTCTCGTTGCGGCGCAGCGCCAATCGGCTTGGCGTGAGGTGGCGCGCCGGATTGCGCACGAAATCAAAAACCCCCTTACACCTATACAACTCTCCGCTGAACGCCTGTCTCGAAAATATGGTCGCGTGCTGACGGAAGATCGCGACGTATTTGACAATTGTACGGAAACCATCATCCGTCAGGTGAGTTCGCTCGAACGTATGGTCGACGCTTTCTCAGCGTTTGCCCGCATGCCGGAGCCAGAATTTGAGGATATCAACTTCGCAGACATTGTCGAAAATGTCCTCTTCGAACAACGTGTGGCGTTCCCCGAAATCCAGTTTGAGCGAGTTTCGCCCTGGCCAGAGGCCCTACATGTGCGGGGTGACGAACGGTTGCTGACGCAAGCGCTAACTAATCTATACAAAAATGCTGCCGAAGCTGTTCTACGCCGCGCGGACCAGAAGGACGAAAACTGGACAGGGCAGATCCAAACACACGTCACGCTGGATGGTGATCAAATCGACCTGACGATTCGCGATAACGGGCCAGGCTGGCCGATGAACAATATAGACCGTCTGCTCGAACCTTATGTGACAACTCGCGATGGTGGAACGGGTCTGGGTCTACCCATCGTGAAACGTATTGTTGAGGACCACGCCGGGGCTCTGCGCCTCTCTACCAGAGATGATGAACAAATCGGGGCTCAGGTCCAACTGTCTCTTCTGAGACATGATGTCGATGCCCAAACTCTTTTGACCGAGGATGCTGCTGAATGAAATCTGACCGCCGTTCGACCCCTTTGCGTGACGTGCTCATCGTTGAAGATGAGGAAGATATTCGCTCACTCGTCGCGGGGATTCTCCAGGATGAGGGTCATGAAACCCGCGAAGCTGCGACCTCAGATGAGGCGCTCGCGGCTGTGCGGGCGCGCGAGCCCAACCTCGTCATCATGGATGTCTGGCTCAAAGGGAGTTCCATGGATGGGATCGAGCTGCTCGATGTGCTCAAACAAAGTGCGCCTGATTTACCTGTCATCATCATCAGCGGTCACGGGACTGTTGAAACAGCTGTTTCCGCGATCCGCAAAGGCGCTTACGATTATATTGTCAAACCTTTCAAGGCCGATAAATTGGTGGTGACGGCGACCCGGGCTTTGGAAGCGGCGCGTCTGAGACAGGAAAACCGCGAGCTTAAAGGGCGTGCCCCTTCTGACACTGAACTCATCGGCGACAGCCCTCAAATCACCCAATTGCGCCAGAAGATTATGCGTGTTGCCGCCACGAATTCACGCGTGTTGATTTCCGGCGCTTCAGGCACAGGCAAGGAATTGATTGCACGGCTGATCCATCGTCAGAGTAGCCGATCCGAAGGGCCCTTTCGCGCCGTTAACGCCGCCTCCATGGTGCCGGAACGCGTGGAAGAGGAACTGTTTGGCGTGGAAGGCGCTGGCGGCGTTGAAAAATCAGGGCTTCTGGAGCGTGCCCATAACGGGACGCTCTACATCGACGAAGTCGCCGATATGCCTCTGGAAACACAAGGGAAGTTGCTGCGTCTTCTGGTCGAGCAAAGGTTTCAGCGTGTTGGCGGGCGTGATGACGTTCAGGTCGATGTGCGTGTCATTACATCCAGTTCAAGAGATCTTCTGAAACAGGTTCAAACAGGCATGTTCCGCGAGGACCTCTATCATCGCCTCAATGTCATGCCCTTGGACGCGCCGCCCCTGTCTGAGCGCCGTGACGATATCCCGGCCTTGGTCAAATTCTTCATTGAACAGCTCGCCTCATCCACGGGGCTGCCTAAGCGAGAGATTGGCGCGGATGCCATGGCTGCCCTGCAAGCTCATGACTGGCCAGGAAATGTACGTCAGCTCAGGAATAATGTGGAGCGTCTTCTGATCTTGGCGACAGGGGATCCCAGTCAGCCCATAACGCTGTCTACCTTACCGCCTGAAGTGTCTGTTGTGCGCGGTGGCCAGGGCCCGGATGATAATGAACGCATGATTGCGTTGTCGCTGCGTGATGCGCGTGAAAACTTCGAACGCCAGTACCTACAGGCTCAAATCGACCGTTTTGGCGGCAATATTTCCCGCACAGCCAACTTTGTCGGCATGGAGCGTTCCGCCTTGCATCGTAAGTTGAAGTCGTTAGGCTTGAACACGAGTAGTGGATCGGCGTCTGCGCAGGCGGAGGGAAATTAGACCTCCCCGCTTGCCAAGCGTTTGACCGCGTTAAAGAGGCCGCCTCATGCACGTTATTATCTGTGGCGCAGGTCGTGTCGGCTATGGTCTGGTATCACGCCTTGCCGTTGAAAATACGGTGACGGTTGTTGATCTATCAGCTGATCTCATCCGTCAAATCACAACAGATCTCGACGTTCGGGGCGTTGTGGGCCACGGCTCTTATCCAGATGTGCTCGTTCGTGCGGGCATTGAAAATGCCGATATGATTATTGCTGTTACCCAGTTTGATGAGGTGAACATGGTCGCCTGCCAGATTGCGCATTCCTTGTTTGACGTCCCGACCAAGGTCGCGCGCGTCAGGGCGCAATCTTATCTGCAAGCGCAATATAATGATCTCTATTCGCGCCAGAATATGCCGATCGACATCATCATTTCGCCTGAGATTGAGATCGGCAAAGCCATTCTGAGGCGACTGAACACACCAGGTGCGTTTAATGTCGTCCCGTTCGCCGATGGTTTAGTTCAGTTCTTGGGTGTTCGTATTGGCGATGCCTGCCCCATCATCGATACGCCGATCCGCCAGATTCCAGACCTGTTTGAGGGTCTCCACGCAGCTATTGTAGGGATTCGTCGAGATGGCGTTCTTTTCGCCCCAACACCCGATGATCCTCTCGAAGTCGGCGATGATGCCTATTTCGTCACCCGCGCCGAACATGCCCAGCGGCTTCTGGAAGTTGTCGGGACCAATGAAGCTCGCGGACGGCATGTCGTTATTATTGGCGCAGGGAGTATCGGAACTTATGTCGCGCGCGCGCTGGAAAGCCAATCCGGTATTCGCGTGCGCGTCATTGAGGCAAACAAAGCCAGAGCGGAGTTGGCGGCGACTGATTTGCCACGAACAGTGATCCTCCACGGCGACGGTATGGAAGCCTCCGTTCAGGAAGAAGCGGGTGTTGCAACGGCCGATATCCTGATCTCTTTGACAGATGATGACAAAACCAATGTTCTAGCGTCGATCCTGGGAAAGAAATTGGGGGCCAAGCACACAGTCGCGCTGCTCAACGAACGTTCCATGCAAGAGCTGCAGCGTGACCTCGATATCGACATGATCATTGACCCGCGTGCGTCGACCGTCTCATCTATCCTGCGACATGTGCGGCGCGGGCGTATTCTTGACGTCTATGTACTGGACCAAGGCTCCGCCGAGGTGCTGGAAGGCGAAGTTCTTGAAACATCGATCTTTGCCGGCAAAACCCTCGCAGAAGCCGATATTCAGGACGGCGTCTCTATTGGCGCGGTCGTGCGTGATGGAACGGTGCTGATGCCCAAAGGGTCCCTCATGCTGAAAGAGGGTGATAGAGTCGTCCTCATGGCAGAGCGGTCGGCCCTGAAAGATATTGAAGCCCTGTTCCGTGTGGGCGTCGAACTCTACTGATGTGGCGTATGTGAAGGCGCGACCCATGAGAATGGTCTGGGCAATACAGACATGAGGTTGCTGAAGGTTCTTCTTTGGCTCGGCTACGCGTTGGTAAGCAGCGCGGCGATGATGTTTCTAACGGCGGCCATCTCGGCCACGCTGCTTGAGTTTGAAGAAGCAGGCCTGATGGTGATGCTGGCACTGATCTCAGGTCTCGTCGGTGCCTTGATGGTCACGGCCAGTTTCAAAGCCTCCAACAAGGAAAGTGCGTCCGAAGCCATCCTCTTTTTGATCCTCTTCTGGTCGGTTGTTCCGGTCGTATCCTCACTCCCATTCTATGTTCTGGGCGCAACTGACAGCGTTGTGACAGCTGTTTTTGAAGGTGTCTCCGCCATGACCACGACAGGGGCGACAACGCTGGACCCTGATACTTTGTCCCAAACGCTGCTTATTTGGCGGTCTCTCCTCCAGTTTTTTGGCGGCGTGAGCGTAGCCACCTTTGCCATCGTCATTTTGGCTGCCTTGAACCTCACTGGGACCGGAATCTATCGCTCTGGACTATTCACATTCCGGACAGGAGAATTGTTTGGCCGTATTGTCGGCATCGGGCGATTGGTTCTTGCGATCTATCTATTCATGGTCGGGATTAGTTTTTCACTCATGATCATTGGCGGGACGGATACAATCATCGCTCTCTGTTTGGCGCTCTCCGGCATTAGTACGGGTGGATTGCAGCCTTTCTCAGGGCCTTTAGCCAACGTCATCACACCCTTCTCAGCGGGGGTACTTGGCGTACTCTGCCTTCTCGGCGCGTTTAACATTTCGGTGTTGTGGGACTTTTTGAGACAGAGGCGGTTGGAGCCCTTCCTGCGCCTATTCTCTCATGCGGAACATCGTGCATTATTTGGCCTGATTATCGGCCTCATCTTTGTCACAGTGATCTTTGCGAGCCTTTACAATCTCGGCCCGGCCATCTTTGACTCGATCTATTTTGTTAGCTCCGCGGGTTACCGATATGACGTCATCAGTCTGGATATGGTGCCAGCGCCGATCTTGATTGCTCTGTCCCTGATTGGCGGCTCGGCCTTGTCGACAGCGGGCGGTATTAAGGTCATCCGGCTGCTTCTACTATTCCGACATTTGGGCAACGATATTGACCGCTTGTCGCATCCATCGCGCATTAAGCCCGTGAAATTCAGAGGACAGGCCGTGAAAGATGACGAGTTTCTGTCCATCTGGATGTATTTTTTTGGTTACAGTCTTTGCTACGCGATCGGCGCGCTATTCCTGTCGGCATCTGGCCTGAACCTTGAAGATGCCCTAGCCACATCAGCGGCGTCGCTGGCCAATATCGGACCGCTTCTTGATATGACTTTGCCAGCCTCGGGGCTTCGTTACGCCGATTTTACAAATCTACAACTGACGGTCTCTGCAGTGCTCATGCTCGTCGGGCGTGTAGAAGTTTTGGTCGCTTTGTCCCTTATATTGCCCTCGACATGGCGTCAGTGAGTCTGGCTGTGTAAGATTGCAGAAATTCTTCCAATAGTGTTTGCCTTCTAAAACAGCCAAGCTAAACAAGTGTTCAAATGGTGCGCGGAGAGGTTGAAAGTGCGCATCCAATAAAAGAGCGAGCCCCATGGCGGATAAAAAACAAAGCCTTCAAGACGCATTTCTAAACGCGGTCCGAAAAACCAAAACGCCCCTGACGATATTTCTGGTCAATGGTGTGAAGCTGCAGGGTGTGGTGACATCTTTCGATAATTTCTGCGTCTTGTTGCGGCGTGATGGCAGCGCGCAGCTGGTCTATAAGCACGCGATCAGTACGATTATGCCGGCTGGACCTGTTTCGCTCCATGATCGTGATGACGATCACGATATGGACGACTTATCCTAAACGACAGGACAACGCTTTTTGCTTGAGCATGAAGTCAAAGTTCAGCGCGCCCTAGTCGCGCATCCGCGTTTCTCAGATGCACGATCTGGCGATGCGGATTACGATCTGGAAGAAGCTGTGGGTCTTGCGGAGGCTCTGGGTGTCGCACCAGTCGAAGCTCGCATCGTTCCGATCCGTGAGGTCAAGGTCAATAATTTCTTCGGCTCAGGTCAGATCGAGGATATGGCGGCCGCGATCCAAGCGCTGGCTTTGGACATCCTCATTGTGAACGGGGAATTGACGCCGATCCAGCAACGGAACCTGGAGAAAGCGCTCTCTGTCAAAGTGATCGACAGAACAGGGCTCATTTTGGAAATTTTCGGGTTGCGCGCGGCTACAAAGGAAGGGCGTCTGCAAGTTGAACTGGCACGGCTCAATTACGAGCGGTCGCGTCTGGTCCGCACGTGGACCCACCTGGAACGACAGCGAGGCGGTCAGGGCTTTCTGGCCGGGCCCGGTGAGACTCAGATCGAAAGCGACCGTCGTCAGTTGCAGGAAAAGATCGACCGCTTGAAAAGTCAGCTGGAGGACGTGCGCCGGACACGCGATCTTCAGAGGGCGAAGCGGAAGCGTTCCAGCGAGCGGATCGTGGCGTTGGTCGGCTATACCAACGCCGGAAAGTCGACCTTATTCAATCGCCTCACGACGGGCGGTGTCCTTGCCAAAGACATGTTGTTCGCGACATTGGACACGACCCACCGTGTCTTGCCATTACCCAGTGGCCAAAACGCGATCATTTCCGACACGGTCGGGTTTATCTCTGACCTCCCGACGCAGCTGATTACATCGTTCCGGGCTACTTTGGAGGAGACGCTGGAAGCCGACGTACTGCTCCATGTCCGCGATATTTCGGACCCGCTCTCCTCGCGTCGTCGCGAAGAGGTGATGGATGTGCTCAATCAAATCGGGGCAGGGCCGGATCACGATCAGCCGATCATTGAAGTCTGGAACAAAGCTGATCTGCTTCCGCAGGATGAGCGTGAGACCGTGAATGGCTTGGCCGAGCGGGCGCGTACGGAAGCTTCGCTGACTGACTCATTTGTCGTATCCTGCCTGTCCGGTGACGGCATAGAGAGCCTCTCAAAGGGCATCGAAGAAGCACTGACCCGATCCGATGAGGTTTTAGACGTGACGATTACGCCAAAGACCTTCTCTGCGCGCGCGTGGTTACACGAAAATGGACATGTGTTGGCTGAAAACCCGGCAGATGGCGGGCGTGTGAAAATGACGGTGCGCTTGTCTGAAAGTGATGCCGGGAAATTCAGGTCGCGCCACGCGGACCTGCTGGAGACCTAACGCTCATCCTGTTTGACGGCTTGCCAATGCGCTTCCATGGCGTCGAGCGATAAGCCTTCCAGTGAGCCCCCCGCTTTATCTTCTGTGGCTGTGAAGCGCCGTGCGAACTTCGCATTTCCGTCTCGTAGGGCTGCTTCAGCATCGATGCCGAGTTTGCGAACCAAGTTAACAACAGCGAACAGAAGGTCTCCCGCTTCTTCATGTCTGTCTTCAGGAGAGGCCGTGCGAAGCTCGTCTGCTTCTTCGATAATCTTCTCAAAAGCCCCGTCAGCATTGGGCCAATCGAAGCCGACTTTCGCGGCCCGTTTCTGGATCTTTTGGGCACGCATGAGTGCGGGTAGGGCGAGGGCGACACCATCAAGCGTCCGGCCTTGTCGCTCAGACGCCTTTAAGGCGTCCCAATCATGCTTTTCGGCATCCCCAAAGACATGCGGGTGGCGACGAACCATTTTCTCAACGAGTCCATCGACCACGTCATCAAGTGAGAAGGCGTTGATTTCATCGGCCATTCGCGCATGGAAAAGGACCTGGAAGAGGAGATCGCCGAGTTCGGATTTGAGGTCATCCATATCGCCGCGATCAATCGCG